>JBFJNW010000047.1:0-5662 GCA_041617975.1 Saccharimonadales bacterium (SeqCode) | reverse complement strand
TATGGAAATTATATCTGATAAAAATACATGGGAAATGGAAAGTGATGAAACGAAAAGAAAAACATTTTATTTAGAGGAATGGAATGAAATTCAAGAAAAATCAAAAAAAATGAGAGAAATAATGTATTATTATGGAGAAATTTTATTAAATTTGAGAAATGGTATAAAAGCAAATAATCCCAATCATGATAGTGGGACGGCGCAAAATGATACAAGTAAATTAATATTAACAAAGTGGATTTATCCTTCACAAGAAGATGAGAAAGATCATCAAAAATTATTACGATGTATTTTTGAAATTTGTCAGCAACAAAAATATTCAAAATATAAAAGTTTGATATATCGTCCGGTATATAACAAAGATAGTCATTACACTTATTCTTGTGAAAAGGTTTGTACCATTGACGAATTAGTTTATCGAGAAACTTCCCAAGACAAGAATCCATTTCTTTTTAATTTATCTACACGTGATAAATCAACGATTAGTTTTATAAAATCGCATCTTAAAGATTGTGTGGATAATTCTCTCCCAACATTGATAAAAGACCGTAATTATTTTTCTTTCAACAATGGAGTTTATAAATTATGTGAATCTTATGATGATGAGGATGGAAAAACAAATTACAAGGAAATATTTTACGAATATAGTGGAATAGATAGACCAGAATTACGTTCTGGATATGTTAGTAGTAAATTTTTTGATCAACCTTTTGATTTTAATGAAATTGATGATTGGTATAATATTCCAACTGATAATATCCAAAAAATTTTAGATTTACAATTTAAAGATGAAAGAGATTATGAAGAAATTTGTCGTTGGATGTATGTTTTAATAGGACGTCTTCTTTATAAAATAGGAGAGTTGGATGATTGGCAAGTGATACCTTTTATGAAAGGTATTGCGGGAACTGGTAAAGGTACGATAACAAAAACAGCACAAAAATTTTATGATCCAGAAGATGTAGGAGTATTAGGAAATGATGCCGAAAAGATTTTTGGTCTTTCGGCGATTTATGATAAACTGTTATTCGTTGCACCAGAAATAAAAGAAGATATTTCTTTACCTCAAGCTAGTTTTCAAAGTATGATATCGGGTGAAGATGTTAATATTCCTAGAAAACATCAAACAGCTGAATCTATAAAATGGGAAGTACCAGGTATTCTTGCGGGTAATGAAGTTCCAAATTGGACAGACAATAGTGGTTCTATTGCACGACGTCTTATTATTTTTGCATTTAACAACAAAGTTCCAAAAAAGGATGTAGATCCACAATTATGGGGTAAAATAAAAAAAAATATTCCACTAATATTAAGAAAATGTAATTTAGCTTATTTAGAAGCTATTAATAAATATTCAACGAAAAATATATGGAATGTATTACCAAATTATTTTAAAAATCGTCAAGATGAATTATCAGAACAAACAAATCATTTGAAGAAATTTATGAAAATGGCGAAAAGCACTTAAAAAAAGGTTTAGGCTGGGCGGCAGTATCATTAGCAGGAGTGATTGGCGGGGCGTTGACAGTAAGTGCTTCAGATTTATTTAACACGTCAGGTTTAGCAACTTTTGCAGGATTAATGGGAATGGCTCATTTTTCGTCAAAGAGGGCAGATTATCATCACCAGCAAGTAGAATTTTATCAAGCACGGTTAGAAGATTTTTAACAATAAAGCGATTAGACAACAGGGGTAAATTGTAGTACAATCTACAGGTTACGCACAAAGTTTGATTGCTTCATCAAACAAATGCAAGAAATCTAAGGAGTTAATTATATTATGGCAAAGAAAATCACTGCCAATTTAAAGATGAAAATCCCAGCTGGTAAAGCCAGTGCAGGCCCACCAGTGGGTAGTACATTGGGTCAATACGGTGTTAACATGATGGATTTTGTAAATCCTTTCAATGAACAAACCAGAGATATGGGTAATGTTACAGTTACTGCTCATATTAGTATATTTGAGGATCGAACTATGGCTTTTAGAGTTGTAGGCGAGCCAACAGACGATAAAATTCGTCGTGTGCTTGGAATCCAAAAGGGTTCAGGCCGTCCAAATACAGAAAAGCTTGATAAAAAGCTTACTGATGCTCAGGTTACAGAAATTGCAACCGAGAAAGCTGCTGACATGAACACAGAAGATGTAGATGCAGTCAAGAAAATGGTTGCAGGTACAGCTCGATCTATGGGAATCGTGATCGAAGGCTAGTATTATGGACGGATTTAATGGAGTAGAGACTCCTAATGATGAGAACAGAAGAGTAACTGCATATTTTGACGCTGACGCTGAAACTCGAGCTATGATGAGGGAAGTTGCTGCTGGAGACGCGGGCAGCTTAGCGACATGGAAATTTATTGACGATAACCAAAATAATCAGGATGAAAGTGCTTAACATGAGCGGTCAAGAATATCCAGTAAAAGTTGAACGAGTAGATGAGCGAATCTTCAATCTCCATCAATCACTTGCAAGACAAGCAATGCCTCAAACTGTAAAGATTGATTTTGGAGTAACTGATCCATCATTGACAGATGAACGAACTGGTATACCAATAATTGATTAATTTAATACGTGGGAGGCGACAAGCCGTTTGCACCACGAAAGGAGCCTAAAATGGCAGAATCAAAAGACAAGAAAGATTTAAAAGAGAAGCAAGCTAAAAAAGTTGCAAAAGAAGTTACGCTTAAAAAGGTTAAAGCAGATACTGCCGAGACTCATGTCGTAACTGGCGACAACAAGGCCAAGAAACTAGACGTTAAAAGTAAAATCGTAACAGCAGAAAAACTCGATGAACAAGTCAAAGACTCTGCAGATTCAGAAAAAGAAGTTGTAGCTAAAGCTGGCAAAAGAAGCGCAAAAGGCATAAAAGAAGCCGAAGAAAAGCAAGCAAAGATAGAGAAACAACTTACTGAAACTGAGGAAGATGACCAAAAGCCAAAAATCCCAGTCAAGCCTGCACGAAGTAAGTTAGAGCGACGTGGAAAGAAATATCAAGAAGCCGTAAAACTTATCGACAAAGACACAGCTCTTGCACTTAAACCAGCTATTGATCTTATTCCAAAGATCTCTACGGCTAAATTTGATGCTGCAGTAGAAGTTCACGTCAGACTAAACGTAGACCCAAAGCAGGCAGATCAAAACATCAGAGACACAATTGTATTGCCCGCTGGAACCGGAAAAGAAGTTCGTGTTGCAGTTTTTGCAGAAGCAGATGATATTGCAGAAGCTAAAAAAGCTGGTGCAGATGTGGCTGGTGCTGAAGAGTTCTTGCAACAACTTGATAAGGGTGTAATTGATTTTGATGTGCTTATTTCTAAGCCACAAGTAATGGCAAAATTAGGTAAATACGCTCGTTTATTGGGGCCAAAAGGCCTAATGCCAAACCCTAAAAGCGGAACTGTAACAACTGACATAACAAAAGCTATCAAAGAAGCAAAAGCAGGTCGAGTAGAATACCGTGTTGATGAGGCGGGTATTGTTCATGTTGCAATCGGAAAAGTAAGTTTTGGAACTCCAAAACTATTAGAAAATGCTCAAGCATTAATTCGAAGCATAAAGGGCAATAAACCAGCTAGCGTTAAGGGTGGATTCATTTCTAGTGCGTATATTGCACCTAGTATGGGACCGTCAGTAGAGCTAGACCTTACAGACATTAACAGCCTGTAATAATTCATCTTTAAAAGCGCCGATCTATAAAAGACTTGGCGCTTTTTAATTTGATATAAATTTTCTCTAGAACTAAAGTATTCATTTGTGTCTAGGATAAGACGATATTCTGATACAATACGCTTATGATAATTTTAGGAATGACTGGGCCTATTAGCCATGGGAAGACAACGTTTGCAGATGCACTTGAAGAACTAGTACCTCGGTCTATCCACCTAGAATCAAGTTTAGTAATTGCGCGGGTAGCCAATGCAATGCATGTTGCACTTGAGCGAGTACCAGACCCTTACGACATCGACGAACTAAATAACTGGTTGAAGCACTTACCAACGATTCTCCTTGAGACAGTCCATGCAAAAGCAAGTTTTGAGCAACTTAGACTTGATCAGGCGAGCATAGAACAGCATCCAGTTGAATATCAAAAGTTGATTCTGCACGTAGAACAACTTCGAAAAGATCCTGGACTCGCACGGCAGGCAATTACAATTGACAACAAAGAGACATATAGGCCGTTTTTGCAATGGCTAGGTGGTTATTTGGTACAAAAAGTAGACCCAGGAATTTGGTTTAATGAGATCATCAGATTGGTTTATGACGCAGAATCTACAGGAGTAGAATTGTGTATTGTCGGTGGCTTACGATTTCCAAACGATGCAGCCGCAATTAGACACGCCGGAGGTCAAGTTGTAAAAGTATATCGACCAGGTCACTTGCAAAACGATATGCTAGATCCAACTGAGCGCGAAAGAGATAATATTCCTGTGGATTGCACAATAATGAGCAATGGAACAGTAGAGGATGTCAAGGCCTGTGCTGCTCATGTACTTGACGATATTAGAAACAATAGGCTATCTACACTTTATCAAACAAAACGTGAGCAAACTGGAGCCTTACCACCTGTAAACACGTAAGCATAAGCTTATTTGATAATATTACAACAAAATTGGCAATTATTAACTTGCAGGTCTTGCCTCATAACAGCTACACTAGTGTTAGAAATGCGGAGGAGGCATCTTGGGAGTTTATAGTAATATTCAAATTCGTGAGGCAATCAAATCAGGCCATATTGTTTGCACACCATTTGACCCAAAACATATCGCGCACGCTAGTCTAGACGTCACTCTTGGGTATTATTACTATCGTACAGGTCAATCTAAGCGAGGATTTGTTTACAATCCCTTTGGGGAGGCTGATGTACGAAGATATTTTGGCGAAGTGCATCAGGCAATTCTCCACAAAGATTGGTGTGACTCCAACGGCGTCAAATTATTAGAAAATATTCCTGCCGATCATCCAGTAATTCCTTTAAGGCCAGGCGAAAGAATCTTAGCTCATACTCATGAATTTTTTGGCATAAAACCTCCTGGAGCTTATCAGGTAAAAGCTAGATCTTCTTGGGGGCGTAATGGCGTTGCAGTATGTTTTGATGCGGGTTGGGTTGATCCTGGGTATATTAATCGCCTTACATTAGAAATCTATAACCTAAATGAGCACGAGACTGTGCTGTTGCCTGTAGGAGAACGTATTGCTCAAGCTGTATTTTTAGAAACCGGCGAAGTCGAAGGCAGTTATGGTAAGGGTCGTGATGGCGGGTTTAGCGGTAAATACCAGCAGGGTGAAGATTTAGATGACATCATTAGTTCGTGGCACCCTGAAGCTATGTTACCAAGGGCATATAAGGACAAAAGAACTTTGCCTGCGGAGATTAAAGGTTTAAAAGCAAGATGAGTAGCGAAGAAAACAATGGTTTATTTTTGGTAATCGAGGGCACCGACGGATCTGGCAAAGGTACCCAGTCAGAGCTGATTGCTACGAGACTCGAAAAAGAGGGTCATGAGGTCGTAAAAGTTGATTTTCCACAATATGAGGAAGAATCAAGCTATTTTGTAAGAGAATACTTAAACGGTCGCTTTGGTTCAAGTGACGAAATAGGCCCATATACCGGATCACTCTTCTACGCTCTTGATCGTTACCAGGCATCATTTAAAATTCGTGATG
>JBFJNW010000046.1:0-5689 GCA_041617975.1 Saccharimonadales bacterium (SeqCode) | reverse complement strand
TATAATAAATATTGCACGGTCTACTGTTTCTCTAAATTCTCCGCACTGCTCTTGTTCTGCTAATATTTGTTTTACGACAATTTCATTAACTGCTTCAGTCCATCCGTCATATATATAATCACCAAGATATGCAGATCTCATACTATCCATTGACAATCTATAAGTTAGATTTGCATCTTCATCACCTTTTTTCAGAATAATAGCCCCAAGATGGCGAATTTTTTTAATATTATGATCACCAAACTTAGCTATTAATAATTCTGTAGCCTTTTCTGTATTGAAGGATGCTGAAAAAATAGGCGGAGGCAATACATCGCATGGTAGATATTCTGCGATTTGTGCTTCAAAAGCCCTGTGACGTACTTTGTTTCTCTCGCCACTGGTCGTAATGACCAATTTCCCGCCCGGCTTGGTTACGCGACGCATCTCTTCCAATGCTTTATCGATATTAGTAGAATGATATAGCATCCAGAATGCGCTCGTAATATCAAAAGTATTATTTGGAAATGGAATATCCTCAACAACCCCGCACACTAGACTAACACTATTTTTCTCATCATCATTAAGGTTTGATCTTGCTATCTGCATTGTCCCGAAGTCAAACTCAACTCCAACAAGCTTGCCTCGATGCTTGTATTGCCTACTTTGATGGTTTTGGCCAATTGTAGTGCCTTTTCTTAAATTAAACAGCATTTCAGCATCCGAGCAGCCAAGATCAAGTATTGACTCATCGCCTTGTAATCCTAGTTCTCCCATAGTGAACGCATAAGGATCGAATTCTGGTCTTGCTAATTTATACAATGCGAACCTAGCTGCCTTGCTAGCACTCGTTCCAGTCAAATACTGTTTTTCAACTATTGTTTTACTCAAAAGTGGATCTAACTCAGACATGCCTGATATTATATTACAATATATTGTTTAAGATAAGTCTAAAAGGTATACTAAGTAAATTAACATTTAATGAGTTTAATTAGATAAATAAATTTGTCTAACTTTAAATTTAGTGATTATATGGTTCAAATGGACAGCAACAGCGATATTACCGCCAATTTAAGAAAGCATATGACTGAAAAAGGTCGTAAGTTTGAGATTCGTAAAAATCAGGTATTCCAATCTAGTGATCACAGAGAAATGCTGACTTTTATAGAGTCTGGGTACGTTAAACGCTACTCCATTACAAACAATGGTACACACAGCGTCCAAAGTATTTATGGCCCTGGTTATATCTTTCCGCTTACTTGGATGTATAAAGTTATCTTTAATCAACTTCTTTATACCGGCAGAGAAACCTATCACTACGAAACCCTAACTCCTGCTGTAGTCTATGGTATTGATACTGAGACGCTTAAAACATTATTTGACGATAATACTGATATCTACAAAGATTTCTTACAAGTTGCAGGCCGAAGAATGCATTCAAATATCCATAATTTAGAAAACCTATCACTTCTAAGCACTGAAAAACGTCTAGCCCACGAAATTGCTCACCTTGCAGAAACTTATGGCCAACCAGTTAAAAATGGCATTCAGATTGATGTCCCGCTTAGACAGCAAGATTATGCAAGCATACTTGATGTCGCCAGAGAAACGATATCGGTCAGCATGAAATCACTAAGAGATAAAAATTTAATAATCACTGATAAAAAAATAATCGTTCCAAATATGGAGCGATTATTAGACGAAGCGTATAGCTAACCCCTAAACTAATTCTAGAATTTCTGCGTGCGTCGAGATAACGTGAGTCGGCGACAGCTCTTCTATGAGTTTTGAATGCGGATGAAATTGAGCATTCTTCTTTGGAGCAAATAACACAGAATCAACCCTAGCATTATTTGCGGCTCCGATATCTTTGTCGGAATCACCAACCATCAACACTTCATGAGGTTTTAGGCCAAGTTTCTGTAGTCCTAAATTAATAACTTCTGGATTAGGTTTATGCTCATTTACGTCATCCGAGCAAAGCAATATATTGACATACTGTTTTACGGCTTTGTACGCATCGGTCATTTGTATCGTCTGGCATCTTGATGATGTAACAATAGCCACCATTAGGTCTTTTTCTTTAATACGCTTAATAGTGTTAAGCGCTTCTTTATAAAATTCAACATCCGTAATGTGATCGTGAACATACTCTAGAACTTGGTCGGTAGCTTTTTTAAGGTTAGAATGCCCTAAAATCTGAGGTGCAGACCAATTTCCGAATAGCTCAATTATCGCAGAGTCTTCTGGATATATTGCTTCGTCAGCGAGGACTTGCTTATAGGCTGCGAGCCATAGGTCAATTGTCTGGACCATGCATCCATCCCAATCGTAAAACACTGCTTTATATTTTTTGCTCATAACCCGCCTCTTGTATTGATATATTTTATCTTGTTTTCGTAAGTGACTTACCATCAATTATACATAAAACTCATCTAACAAAAACCAAGACAAATACTATCAATCAATACGACTGAGCACATGTGGTCATTCACTACCTACTTAGATCGTGTAGAAGATCATCAATCGACATAGAAAGTTCAGGAAATTCTGTTAGCTTTCTATCGTTAAATGCTTCGATTTTTGTAGTTAATACATTTTGATACATGTCCAACACCTCCTTTTAACAACAACTACATAATAGTTTTATTTAAGTAATTCAGCAGTCATTTTGATTACCTTCAAATTGTGAGTTTATCGACAGTAAAATGTAATACTAATTACAAATAAACAGTGGTCACACGAGTCTAATTAATAAAACTTCTTGTATATTTTTAATTTTTGTTATAAAATATAAGTCAATTGTTTTCAATGATCCGCGTTAGCAGAGAAGTAAGTACACGCATTTATCATTCTGACAATGAAGCGTTACAAACTAATCTATAACAAAGGACCATCTATTTTATGGCATATGCATATCGCACGCGCGGCAATAGCTCGACGCAAAATCGAAGAAATTCTAACAACCGAAGTACACAACGAAGAGGAAATCGTGGAGGCGCAAGCCAATACATAGACCCAAAGCGTTTTGTTAAGGTTGCTAAACCAACTGAGGAAGAATCATATACACCAAGTAATCAATTTATTGATTTTCCGCTTGATGACTTGCTACAAAGTAACTTATCTGCACTTGGATATAACATCCCTTCACCTATTCAAGACCAAGCAATACCAATTGCACTTGAAGGTAAAGACATAATTGGTGTTGCCAGTACCGGAACCGGTAAAACTGCTGCTTTTATGGTACCAATTATTCAAAAATTAATTGAAAGTCCGTCATCTGCTGCACTAATAGTCGCACCAACCCGTGAACTAGCTCAACAAATAGAAGCAGAATGCAAAAAACTTGCAAAAGATAGCGGTCTATTTGGAACAATTTTAATTGGTGGCACCGGAATGGGCACTCAACTGCGAGACCTAAGACATAAGCCAGAAATCGTTATTGGAACTCCAGGTCGAATCAAAGATCATATGAAGCGTGGAACTCTAAAGCTAAATAAGTTCAATTTAATTGTTTTGGACGAAGTTGACCGAATGCTTGATATGGGATTTGTGAACGACGTAACAGAAATTCTTGCCGAGCTATCTAGCGAAAGACAATCCTACTTTTTCTCTGCAACAATGGACAACCGTGTACGAAAATTAATCGACACTTTCGCACAAGATCCTGTAACTATCATGCTTAAGGCTAGTGTAACTAGTGAAAACGTACACCAAGACGTAGTTGGTTACGCCGGCAAAGCTGACAAACTAGAAAAACTATACGAATTGCTCGTAAAACCTGATGTATCTAAAGTAATAGTGTTTGACGAGCGACAACGTGATGTCGAGAGCCTGAGCAAAGAGCTCACACTAAGAGGATTCGATACAGATGCACTTCATGGCGGAAAATCACAAGGACAGCGTCAACGAGCCTTAAAACGCTTCAAGGACAACAAAGTAAACGTACTGGTCGCAACCGATGTTGCAGCTAGAGGAATTGATATTTCTGATATTACACACGTAGTTAATTTCTCTATACCTAAACAATACGATGACTACATTCACCGAATTGGACGTACAGGGCGTGCTGGACGTATTGGATACGCATTGACATTTATCTCATACGGCGATTTAAGGTAAAATACTTATGTACGCTGTTGAATTTTTAAATAAGTTACAGTTCTCTCAAACTAACGAATAGGGGTTTTATGCCAAGCGCAAAAAAACGAACAGATTTCTTCGATTCAGTTGAAGGTGCAGAAACTAAAGCTAAGCTAGAAGCACTTGTAAAAAACAGTGCGTATAATACGCGTGACAGCTTCAGCGCCAACAGCGATAATTACCCAGACGGAATTATGCCGTTTGTTGATGAACACATGGAATATCTTCGAACACACCCAAATATTGATATTAATCATTACATATCAAATCTACGATTACGAACTAGAAGCCACTAATACTGACTGTTAAAGCCTAAATCGCTCGGTGTGAATTTGGCTTTGATCTACAGCCTGTGAAAGCAGTAAATCTTGTGCTGCGTCCATCATTGCCGGCGGACCGCATAGCCAGACATCACGCTCTGTAACATCCGGCACTTCGTTAACTAAAATACTAGGGCTCAAATATCCAGAATAAGAATCTTTGGATTCTTCTTTACTAAATATTTTTACAATTTTTAATCCCTTGCTTTTAAGCTTTTCGAATTCTGACAAAAATACTGCATCGTCACTTGTCTGTGCTGCATAAATCAATACGTCATCATTGTTTACCTTTTGTCTCAACATAGATGCTATCGGGGTTATTCCGATACCACCAGCTATAAATAGTCTTTTTGTTTTCACGGCCGACTTGCTGGTAAAAATTCCGTATGGACCACTGATCAACACTAGCGCCCCCTCTTCTAGGCGAGGTAATTTCTTAGTGTAATCACCGATCATCTTTGCAGTTAGTCTAAGGTAGCCGTCGCCGGGAGTGGACGAAATAGTAAATGGATGGTGCATCCCCCTAACCCCTGATTGCCAAAATTGCCATAAATTAAACTGCCCTGGTTCGTACTTAAAATTTTGTAAGTTTTTTCCTTTAATATAAATAGATACGACTGAGTCATTTTCCTTGACGACTTTCTTAACTCTAAATCTATGCTTAAATTCATAATAAACTGGCAGCAACCATCTACGCCAGAGCACTAAGCCAAAAGCCGTTATATACAACAAATACCAGTAAGCCCTTAGAGCTGGACTAGATAAAAGGTTTTGGCCATTAGTTACCTGATGAAACAATGCTAAAAGTACAGCAGCGTAGACTAGAAGATGAACAAAATACCATAACTCATACTTGAGTCTTTTTCGCACAATTACTATTGAAGTTATGATCACTATATCTAGTAAGATTAGTGAAATACTTGCTAGGGCAATGTAGCTAAATGAATCTTTTAACTGAAAGTATTGGGCGACAAAACCATTACCACTAACAATCGAATACCCAGAAATTATAAATAATATGTGAGCAACTAAGAATCCATAACCAACGAGGCCAGTAACGTGATGAATCCTTGCTAAACGATCTAAGCCAAAATAACGCTCAAAAAATGAAGCACCACTAATTAAAATCATTTGATGCAAAAAGAAAAATCCAGCCATCAATCCAAAAAAACCACCAAAAGCTATCATCGCAATTCCAGACCCGGCTAGTATCTGACTCTTAGAATTTAAAACAAAAACTGATGCTA
>JBFJNW010000045.1:0-5732 GCA_041617975.1 Saccharimonadales bacterium (SeqCode) | reverse complement strand
CGGCTACTAGGTTCTCATTTTTGATGTCGTTACCGGTTATTTTTGGAGCATCTGTAAAAATATTATTGAATGAATCTGCACGACTGGAAATTACCAACAACCAGTGGTTATTTGGCGTTGGATTTTTGACGGCGTTTATTAGCGGAACTATAGCGATCAGGTTTTTGATTAAGTTTGTTTCACGCTACAGCATAAGAGTTTTTGCCTACTACCGATTAGCAATCGCAGCCATAATGGCCTTGCTACTTATAATGTGGCGTTGACGTTTAACCCTATACTTCGGTATGATGACACTAGCTTAATTGAGGGTAAACATGAAAAAAGTTATTTTGGGTATCGTAATTGGGATTTTGGTGATAGCGGTTGGGGTGCTTGGATTCTTATACTTTAATGCACGCAAAGAAGTCAATAGCTTAAAAAACGAAGTTTCTTCTGCTAATCAAAAGATTGAAGATATTAAGACAAATCCAGACTTAGTCGCAAAAGAAGAAGTAAAGGGCTACATTGATGCCGTAAACAAACTATACGCACTCCCTGAAAACGAAGAGCCAAGCGTCGCTACAGTTAACGACAAATCTAAGCTTAAAGATCAACCATTTTTTGCTAAGGCCGAAAACGGAGACATTACGCTAATTTATACGCAAAGCAAACTTGCGATTTTGTTCCGACCATCTTCGGGTCAGCTTGTTAATGTAAGCAGCGTAACCGTTGAAGACGAAAAACCGGCAGCTAACTCAAGCACCCAAACCCAAAACTAATAAATTTAGTCGTTTCTTGAAAAATGCAGGATAGCCGCAGCTTTTTGCTTCAGTTTTTCAATTGCGTTTTGGTCATAGCTAACACCCTTAGAGAATTCGTCTGCTAAAAGTTCTGTGCCTATTTCTGAAAATTCTTCCATCAGATCAAATATTTCATCTGTATGACGAACTATACGTGGTTTAAGTAGTTTATATTTTGGGCTAGCAGGAACGAGACCAGTTTCATCAAAAGAATTACAACTAAAAAATAGAGGTATAACCTTTAATCTTGGATTTTTCATCATAGCTGCCGTTTGCGGGTTAACTTCTTGCATTCGAAGGCTTTTACCGTCATCTGAAACAATATCTTGACTACCACTTGCTGCTACATAGATTATGTTGCCAGGATGTTCGATGGTTGCATTCATAATACTTTTAGTTTCTTCGTTCCAGACTCTTCGCTGTGCTTCAATAGACTCACCTGAATTTGGTGGAATTTTAGGTACCGTTTGAATTTGTCGTGCTACCATTTTAAGTAGTCCGGTAACAGGATCAAATTTGCCGCTACCAAACATGTCAACTTCCATTCCAGGTATAAGCTTGCCAACCACCATATGGTTTCTGGAGGCGCTGTAAGGGTCACCCTGACGCAAATCTCTTACGGTTCCAGCAATTAGTGGCAGATCAGAAAAAACTCGATGATTAGTTAAGAAGCAATATGAATAATTTTGTAAGTCTTCCTCAAGATTATGATGTTCCCAAAATTCTCCTAAATCATTTAAAAATTCTCCGTAACCATCATTGTTGATTAATCGCCCTAGGAGCAATCTTACAAATTCAATATCAGATCCATCATCGGCCTCGATTATAGATTTTTCAAAATCGTCTTTTGCATCATGATAAGAACGTTGCCGAAACCCTGGTAATCCGTCTATTCGTTCTGTATAGATATCGTATAAGCTTTGTGATGCACTCTGTGGAGTAAGATGATCAAGTGAAAGCGGAGGTTTTTGATATGCCTCTAAGTTTCTTGGTTCTGATTCAATAGTCATTACATTAATGTTACCTGTGAGTATCTCAAATAGAAAGCATAAGAGATGTAGATAAGTACGCAAAAAATACTACATATGGTGTTTAAAAACTAAGCTATACTACTAGATAGACATTAAATAATGCTGGAAGTAGGGTGAAATTCCCACACTGTGCCGCAACGGTTAAAGTCCGATACAGCAAGAAAAGTCTCCCGAGCATGAGCACCTCCATTCGCGGCCTCATACTCAGGACACAGAGGGAATATGGCCGGAGCAGCTACTTTAGAAACAAACACACAATTCAAAAGCGATCACTTAACATCGGAGTATTTTGAGAATTTTGAACGTCAATTTTCCCCAATTGGGGTGTCTGAGGCAATTAATTTATACCCTGAGGCTTATGAGCGGGCCGAAGGACAATTAAAAAGACAAATTGGTTCTGTTGCGTTGAGAGGGTTTCAGGATATGGAGCCAGTACCGAATGATTCAGATACTCTTTTAACAGCTTTAAAAGACGCTAAAACAAGTGATGAAGCCTTAAAATCCGTAAAATTAAACATATCTACTGACGTCGCTGAAAGACTTTTTAAAACTGGCCACCAAACTATTGTGCCCCTTGAATGGGACTGGAAGATTGTGCAAAATGGTCGGCCACTGATTGAAATAAATCGTAATACTTTTTCGTTTATGGATCTAAACGATGTAATGGCAGAGCGCACAAAGATTGAATGTCGGAACACGCTACTTTTTGAAGAACTAATCAAAGACGGTGCACTAGATTTATATGACGCAGTTGTGTTTTCTAACACTCCGATAGACCTAAAAACAAGAGAGGACTATGGATTTTTTACAGACACAGACTCGGTATCGATTCAATTTTTGACAAAAAATGACCAAAAACTCCAAATGGAAACGGCAATGGTTGCCGGCAAAGTTGCTCCAGATTCCGAGCGTCATGATTTTTATGCGATATCAAAACTCATAGGTCAGGAAATTAATGAATCCGACAACGAGCTTTTAAACAAAGTAATGTTGATTCCAAAAAAAGCAGGTCAAGGTGTACAAAATATTGTAGAGGCATACGATGCGACTTTAGGCGAGGTTTTTTATGGTGAGAAAAAACCAATTCAGGATTACGAAATATACCGCGAAGTTTGCGCAAAACGAACCACTGACTTTGAAGATATAGTAGAGAATGTCTTACAGGATTTGCTAGCTAGGGTAGATTCACTAGAGTCGCCATATCAAGCCATAGAGCTACTTGATAAACTTTCTGACAAGCATTGCGTGAATGCCGCAATTAGTAGACAAGAAATAGATACTAGAGTTTTTGGAGCTGAAGCAGCAAGTCATATTGAAGAAGCTAGGTTCTTTCAACGTATTGGCGATGAACACAGAGTAGCAATGTCAATAGAAAAAGCCGTAGAGACAAGTACGGGCGGCTCCTGCCCATTTAGCAGAGCAAAGGGTCTGTTTGGTGTTGAGCAATCTGAGGACGGCTTAAAGAGCTCTACTGCCGAAGATAAGTACGGGTCATTGCAGTTTAAGTGTAAAAAAGGGCACTCCAATACAAGACCTCGTGGAAAATTGATTGAAAAATGCCAAGTTTGTAACATGAGCGTAAGGTGTTAAATATGGATAAATCAGAAAAGCGCCCACCTCATCTAGTTTCAGAAAACAAATGCTCTATAGAATATTTTTGTGAAATGTGTGATTTTTACCCTCTATATCCGGCTCATGGACACTACGAATGTCCAAAATGTCACTACAAAACCAAATGCTGTGAAGGGTTGCCTCAGGATTTATCATGAAGCAATTAGATAGATCATTATATCCCGAAATTAATCTGTTTGAATTTCCCGTGGATTCAGGATTAATAGACGCGGTTTATGATGAGTTAAGCTCAAAAGCGGCTCAGGACCATCATCAATGTATGGGATATTTTCCGGGCATTATCGGCAAAAATATCGATGCCGATTTCGATAAAACCAAAAAGTTTGAAGCTGAGATACCGTCCATTACAGTCAATGGCGTAAAACAAGAACTTAATTTTGTGAGGTTGTCTTTGGCTAGACAAGCTGGAACTTTTGATTATCACATAGATTCAAGTGCTGCCGGAGCGAGCTACACTGATCCATATAATTTTGTAGGCAAAACTATTTGGAGAACCATAATAAATCTTGGACAACGTCCTAGGGTCGTAGGGTATCTTGATATTGATCCGAGCTCAGTAGTCTTGAAGCGTGAAGGTCAACTGCAAGGTTATAACGCAGATAGCGTTGATGATGAATTATGTAAAGAGATAACACTGCCTCCAAGAAGCTTGGCTGTGGCCAGTGGCGTTACTTTTATGTCTGACCGAGTTTTGCATGTCGGTAGAGACGATGCGAATGGGCATTTTATAGCTGCTTATGGAGCGGAAGTGGTGGATTAATAAAATGCAAAAAATTGGAGTTTACTCTGGAACTTTCGACCCGGTGCACGATGGACATGTCCAATTTGCCTTAGATTCAATAAAAGAATCAGGACTAGACAAAGTTTATTTTATGGTTGAGCGAAATCCACGTAGAAAACAAGGGGTTAGGGCATACGAACACCGACAGGCGATGGTGCAACTTGCAATATCAGAACATGATAACTTAGGCTCAATTGTCAGTGATCAGGATAGGTTTACGCCTCAGGATACCTTGCCTTTGTTGCAAGGCAGATTCAAGGGCTCCAAATTAGTTATGTTAATGGGTGAAGACATGTTGGAGCATATGCACGAATGGCCTCACGTAACCGAATTGATAAATTCGGTAGATTTTGTAATTGGCGTGCGTGATGACAATAAAGATATAGCCGATAAGGTTAGTTTAATTGAGAGAACACGATCATGTAATTTTAATTACCAGGTATTTAAAACAAGTTTAAGCAATGTAAGTTCATCTAAAGTGCGCTCGGAATACAAGAATGGAAAGAAGAATATTCCAATCAATCCCAAGGTGCTTGAATATATAAAAAACGAAGGGCTTTATATTTCGTCCGGAGATTCCGCAAAAAACTGAGATTGTAATGCGAGCAAGTGTCGCTCACGATATTTTTTGAATTCGTGCTTTTTGACGCCATTTTTACGAATAAAAGAACTAATTCTTTCGCTACCAATAAAGTGAGGCATCATAACGTAGCTAGCGCCTTGTTCGTAAAGTTTTTCTGCATCGGTGATTGATTCTGCTCTACAAATAACTACAGTGTTTGGGTTTAGTTTTTCTAGTAGCCCAACAATAAATGAGTTTGTTTCAAAATCGCCAATCGTACAAACAACTAGTTTTGCCCGATCAATTCCGGCCTCTTCAAGAAGCTCAACATCAGTCGTGTCACCGTATAGGTAGTTAACTTTTCTGTTTTCTAGTACGTCGATCACATCTGGATCGTAGTCTACGACTACAAACTTTTTCTTTAGTTTTTCGAACACTTTAATAAATTCATGACCACCTTTTTGATATCCAAGCAGCACAAGGTCGTAGTTGTTTTTGGATTCTTGATCCATCTTTACTTTTCGTCTTTCGAATAAACTTAAGTACTTTTCAAAATAAACATATAAATTATCCGAATAAGTAATCATGTAAGAAGAAATTGCGATAGTAATGATACCTATGATCGTTACAAGCGAGATTACCGAAGCATCAACTTGGCCATTTCTGTAACCTAGAAGGATAAAAATTAACGAAAATTCGCTAATTTGAGCTACGGCTAGACCAGCTTTAAAGCTAGTTTTCTTGGTGTACCCAAGTATTCCCATTATGACCATTACGATTATTGGGTTACCAATAAGAACAAATGCCGACAAGCCAATAGCCTGGAAGATTATTGCCCCTACATTTCCAAGATCGAGCCCAGCCCCAAGAGCAATAAAAAACAACACAATAAAGAAGTCTCTAAGAGGACGTAAGCGCGAGCTAACTTCTTGGGCATAGTTCATGGT
>JBFJNW010000044.1:0-6051 GCA_041617975.1 Saccharimonadales bacterium (SeqCode) | reverse complement strand
TTCTCGGGTATTTCTGGTTTTGTTTGTAAGGTTTTTGCAACATGAACATCAGCTATACCAGCTAAGGGTACTACGCCTGGGTCAGAGGTAATAAGAACAATCTTTTTCTTTGCATTATCAGCAGAACGCTTTAAGAGCTTCATGTTAACAATCGACTGCAACATACTTGCGCGTTTAGGCAACACCAATGCAACTATTCGTTCTCTACTAGTAATAACTTTATCGATAATTGATGTTATCTCATCGTCTATGTCTACATATACGGTGGCTTTTTTGTTACTTGGGGGTGTCATACTCTTAACATCCTATCAATTTTTTCTCTGATTGATCCAGCTGGTTTACCACTATCATGCGATAGTGTATCGGCTCCAACTCGTAGTAATCCCATTGCTGTAATAAAAGTATGGTCGTTTACTCTATCGGTACTGTCTTTCATGCCTTCTACCTGACTAGGTACAATGTGTTTAACGATAGGCTGCCTAGTAAACGGCAATGACTTATGCCATTTTGGTTCTCGAAGCTCCTCCAAAACCATGTCTAAGCTAGATCCGCCCCCGCATAAGAAAATTTGATGCGGTAAGTGATCGAGTCGAGTAAAATCGCTAAGCGCTAGTTCAACACCGTTTTTCCATACATCCAATGTTTTATGGAGAGAATTCTCTATCTGTTTTTCTTGTTTTCCGTGTAAAGAGCCTTCGGTAAGCGCGAGCTTTAGCTTTTCAGCTTTATCGAATGACACTCCAGCGTCTCGTTCAATTGATTTTGTATAAGCACGACCACCGATACCAAACATTTTGGTACCCTGAACACCACCTTCATTCACTACTGCAATATCAGTTGTTCCACCACCAATGTCCATCAAAATTGCGCTCATAGTGGCATTAGGATCATTACCAATCACGGAACGCGCAACTGCGAATGGCTCGGCGGCTACAGCTAATAAATCCAAATCGAGCTCTTGGGCGGTTTTTTCCAATGCTCCGATGTGAATAAGTGGAGCAAAGGCAGTGTATAGCTGAACAACAACTTCTTTACCCTGAAATCCTACCGGATTTGTAACTGTATATCCGTCTATATCTATGTTTACTAAGGCGCTATTTACTAAACGTATGTCAACCGACTTTCCGCCAAGCTCATAAGCCAGCTCTTTGCGAGCTTTTACTTCAGCGCGCTCTTGAACAAGAGTTATAATTCGCTCAACTTCAGCTATATCTAGTGGTCTCTTGGCATTTTGTCTAGTACACCTAACAGTGGTAGTCGTGCCCTTAACTAACTCTCCTGCTATTCCTATTACAGCTGTACGGGGAGTAACCCCAGCTTCTTTTTCGGCTTCTGCTAACGCCTTGTCACAATTACTGACCACGCTAGTGATATCGGCGATTGCACCCGCCTGCATGTCTGACAACGCTTGATGTGCTCTTCCTACGCCAACAATTTCTAATTCATCGTCAGATACTCTGGCAATTAAAGCCTTAACGTTCTCTGTTCCAATATCTAATCCAACAATATAACTATCATCATCTTTCTTAGATGATGATAGTTTGTCAGTTAATGCTTTAAGTGATGGCAATTTCTTGAGCATAATCGGTATTTAGTATAGCACGGATACAGAGGTTAAAACCCCTAACGCATCGTATTGTGCAAGCGCACCTTTTTTCAAATTATAGTTAGTACAAGTCAATATTTTACACGATATATTACTTAAGCATAATGCAGTTAATTATCTGTCTGACTAACGACTAAATATTGGTAGTCTTGTCGTATTTGCTAAGCCGAAGGTATACTCCATTAGTCCAAGAAAAACCTGGTTGTGTTTTGTATCTACCACTTAATCCAATATCACCAGTAACTACGTCGTATTTTTCCCACAAATTCTTTGTTTTTTCATATACATCATTGTTTATTTGCATCCACCTATTAGTTATTTCGTTAGCATCCTTAAAATATCCATAATTTCTTAAGCCATCGACAACGAACAATTGTAATGGAGCCCAGCCATTAGGATAATCCCATTGCCTATTATTTTTTGAAGTTTGCTGAGATGAGGCTAGTCCGTGTTTTTGCAAAAATATTGGGAGTTTTTCAGTGCATTTTTCTGCTTGTTCTTTGGTCGCTGCTCCGCACCAAAGAGGCATAAATCCTGCTAATGTTGCAAATTTTTCTTGGGACATGGATTTTACATCGAAATCATAAAAAAACCCTTGATTATCATCCCAAAAATAATCTGTAATTAATCGCTTTCGTACATTTGCATATTTTTTCCATTTATCTGCTAAATGAGGTTTACCTCGTAAGGCATGCCAACGTACAATATCTACTTCGTATTTGTGTAGCATGCAATTAAGATCTACCGGCAATAAATTGGTGTTACCGTAAGCAAAGCGCGATGAAACATCCCAGCCAGACTCGTAAACTGTTAGTAACTTTTTTAAAAATTGCGGGCGATATCTGGACAGCCGACTTGGTTCATGAATTCTGCGCCCAGAAGTCCACGTTTTATTGTATTCGACTACAGCGATTTGCATTGCCTCATCTAGCCATTTGTCACTTACTTCTTTAGTGTCATAAACCTCCCAAACCATGCTAGTAAATAGTGGCGGTTGAGTTCTTCCGATGCTAGTTATAGAATTCCTTGCTGGAAAGAAGCCGAACTTTTTATGTAGATAAATCAAATTATCGACCATACCCTTGGCAACATCATTCCTACCCGATTCAATCAAGCCAATAATCGTAAAATAACTATCCCAATAATATTGCGTTCCGGCAAAATACTGATGATTTGGCGAGACAATTGGATTAGGTAAATCTATCCTTCCGATGTGCATCAATAAGTTTCTGAATGATCCCCACTTACTTTTATTTGCAGGAGTGGTCGCAGAGTCCCAAAATTCTTCTATATATTCTAGAACCGAATTATAAGCAGCCATCTATACGACAACTCCTCCCCCCAAAACTATCTCGTCGTCGTAAATTACAGCAGACTGCCCTGGTGTTAAAGCTCTAATTTTGTTTTTAAATTCTATTCGCCAGTTATTATTATCTCGAATTAATTTTGCACTTTCTTTTTTAGCTCTGTGTCTTGTTCTAACTAATACATCTTTATCAGATTCAGGTTCTTCGTTTATCCAATGAATGTCTGTAAGTTCGGTAGTATTTGACCACAATTTACCACTTTCGAGGTCTCTGGTTACATACACTTCGTTCTTATCCATATCTTTTCCAACTACGTAGTAAGGCAAACCGCCACCAATTCCCAGACCCCTTCTTTGTCCAATCGTGTAAAATATCGCACCTTCGTGACGGCCTACAATTTCCCCATTTTTATCCTTAACGTCACCAGGAAATGTTTCGACAAAATTGTTCAAAAATTCTTTTATACCGACCTTTCCTACAAAACATATTCCCTGACTATCTTTTTTGTTAGCCGTTACAAGTTTAAATCGCTCTGCTTCTAGTCTGACTTCATCCTTGGAAGCAAATTCTCCAAGTGGAAACAAAGTTTTTTCTAATGCCGATTGCTGTACTCTATATAAAAAGTAAGTTTGGTCCTTATTGTCATCCCTAGCAGTTAGCAATTTTCCGTCTTTAGTTCTTGCATAATGCCCAGTGGCGATTAAATCTGCGCCGTCATCAATACAAGAATCTAAAAAGAGCTTAAATTTAACTTCTTGGTTACACATTATGTCAGGGTTAGGAGTTCTGCCAGCTTGATATTCGTCAATCATGTAATCAACTACTTTTTGACGATACTCATTTTGGAAATCGTATACCTTGAAAGGGATGTTGAGCTGAACAGCTACCCGCTTTGCGTCATGAAAGTCATCCATCCAGGGACAGGAGAATCCCGGCAAGTCTTGGGTCCAATTTTTCATAAACACGCCAGTTACGTCATAGCCCTGCTCTTTTAATAGCGCAGCCGTAACTGAGCTGTCCACACCACCACTCATACCAACAAATACTTTTTTCATCATAATCAGTCAACACTATAGCAAATAATAGTAACACCTTGTTAAACAGCTATTAAAAACAAGCCTAGAAAGGACGTTCGCCTCTTGCAATACGTGTTTTGATTGACTTTAATTGATACTTTTTCCCTAGCCAAAAGGTTGAAATAATAAATGGAATCAAGATTGCAGCTGGTTGCCACAGTATTTTTACCTTTTGCCCACCCTCTGGTGTTTCAAATCCTGGAGAGTTGACGCCACCATTATCTTGACTGAGAGGTCCGTTAGCTATACCAACAAGTTGCAAAAAGGCTGTGCCACCATTAGCGTCTACAGCTTTTATTACAATATTGTAAACTCCAGGGTTTTCGTAGATATGATTTATATCAAAAGATCCAGCAAATTCCTTGCTGAGTAGCTCCAAGGGGCTTCCATCACCCCAATCTATGCTAACCGCGTATGGTCCAGATCCACCACTTAAAATTATTGGCCATGACAATGTCTGCCCTGGATTTGCACCACGTTTTGCAAAATTACTAGTCAGGCTAACCCTGTTTTGAGCACCCTGCCTCGGGTCGGAATACGTTACAGTAACAATGTTAGAATCCGGTCCTGGCTGATCTAGATCGTCAAAAACCCTAGCAACCAATTCGTTTTGACCGCTAAATAAGTCGATTATTATTGAGTAACTTCCGCCAGTGCATTGAACACTGCCAGTGAAAACATTATTTTTGAATAGTTTTACAAGTAATCCTGTAGGACATATTCCTTGTACAGTTATAGGTAGGTCATTAAATGACTGTCCATTACCAGGAAAAGTTATTGTCGCTCCGGAAGCAGGAGGCGGAGCACTTATTCGTCCTTCAACTCCTATCGAACCGCTTTCTTGTGCGGCTCGCACAATCGTTTGAGGGTAAAATAGAACACAAAGAACCAGTGATGTGATAAATAACATACTGGTTCTTATGACAATGTTCTTCATTATTGTTTTTAGGTTCTCCTAGCATATTTTATCATGCTAGGAGATTAAGCTGCTGCTTACTTTTTTCTTTTTTGTATAGTTTTGACAATTTGTCGAGTAACAAGAGCCAATCCAAGGATTAGAACTACCAATAGCACCATTACCCACACAGGAACGTACCAGAAGTTTTTCTTGTATATCAACACTTCCCCGCCATTGCTAAAACTAACGTTAGCGGTAACCGTGTATCGTCCAGGCATTTTTACTCCATCAAATGGATTCCTGAATGTTCTAGAGCTTTCAGGGAGAACATTTGCACGTGGATCAGAGTTATTGAGTTCGTAGCTCGATACAATATCTCCTTTAGGGCCGGTGACATTTACATTTCCAAATGGCTTAGCAAATCCGTTACCTTGGTTAGAAATTCTAATACCAATTTCATCTGGTTTTGAAGTGAAAAAGGTCTTATTTACACCACTACGGTAAACAAATACATCTCTTACTTGAACCTGTTCACGAATATCACCTGGAACTTCAATCAGAACGATACTACCAACGCTTGCAGTTAGTGACACTTGTCCTGCGTCAGGAGCAGTGCTGTCGGCTGGAATTGACGCATAACGAATGACTCCGTAGTAGGCGCCTGCTGGGGTGTTTTCAGGAATATTTACGTCAATGTCTAGTGATTTATCTTCACCAGGCTCAAGCTCTACGTCAACAAGGCCTGATATAAATGATTTAATACTTGTCGCACTATCGCCAGTATCATCAATTATTATTCGCGGCTCACCAGTATCATCATCAGATGTAAAATCATTCACAAATACTTTCGCAATAATTTTAGTTGATGTTACGTTGCGAACATTAAGTTTAACTACGTCAGTAGCGCCAGCCTCTATTTGTAGCTCGGTACGAGTGGGCGAAATACTCAGTCCACTTCCACTATCTGAGCTCGACTGAGAACTAACTATCGACTGTATTGGTCCTAGTACTCCAAGCACACCTACAGCGAATATGCTTACAATTAGAAATTTAATATTTTTCATTTTTCTATTACTCCTCCTAAAACAAATATATTTTATGCTTAAGCTATTGTACAAGAAAAGAAACAAGACCTGCAAATCATAATGCAGGTCTTGTTGTATT
>JBFJNW010000043.1:0-6281 GCA_041617975.1 Saccharimonadales bacterium (SeqCode) | reverse complement strand
GGGTCCTGGCTGGCAATCTGACCCTGCAGTACAGATTAGGTGGGGTATAGGTTATATGGTCGGTAGATACGGCAGCCCTTGTGGCGCATACGCCTTCTGGCAAGTCAATCACTGGTATTAGCGTATAATATTCAGAATGAAATATACCAAAACTGACTCTAGATACATTGTTCGATTAGCTCGTGGCGATAAATTAATAGAAAACCTTACAGATTTAGTCAAAAAAGAAAATATACAAGGTGCGTGGATTAGCGGACTTGGCGGGGCGCTTTCTGCAGAAATAGGCTTCTATCATCTAGAGCGTCAAGAATACGAATTTAAGGTGTTTGAGCAATTACTAGAAATAACAAGCCTGCAGGGAAACATATCTTGGATAGATGATCTACCAAAGTTACATATTCACGGAAGTTTTTCGGATGAAAACATGAATATGATTGGCGGTCACGTAAAAGAGCTTATTGTTGGTGGAACCTGTGAACTTCTTATCCAGGCACTAGATGTTGGCTTGTCGCGAGTGCAAAACGATGAAGTTGGATTGCCTCTTTTAGATCTATGAGTTTACCAGAAACTAACAAATCATTAGGTCAGCACTGGCTAAGTGATGTAAAAATCTTAGAAGCAATTGCCGACGAAGCAGATGTAACCTCCGGCGATACTGTAGTAGAAATAGGTCCTGGCCCGGGTACATTAACTAAAGTGTTGATTAACAGAGGCGTCGAGCTAACGGCAGTAGAGTTTGACGGCCAACTTGCAAGAGCTCTTAAAATTAAGTATCCAGAAATAAATGTCGTCTCAGAAGATATTTTGAAATTTGATTTTACTAGTATTGAGTCGCCTTACAAAGTAGTCGCAAACATCCCGTATTATTTAACAAGCAAATTAATTCGTGTATTAAGTGAATCTCAGAACCCGCCTGAAATTGCGGTGCTGCTCATTCAAAAAGAAGTTGCCCAAAGAGTGGCTGCACCAGCTGGAAAAATGTCGATGCTAAGCGTTAGTGCTCAGTATTACTGGGAGGTGAGTACAGGAATTGAAGTACTAGCAAAGATGTTTACACCACCACCAAAAGTAGATTCACAAACTGTTATATTGCATCGACGTAAAAAACCATTATTTGGCGATATTGACGAAAAAAAGTTTTTCAGAATCGTAAAATCCGGTTATTCAAATCGTCGCAAAACATTACATAATTCACTCAGTGCAGGGTTACAAATTACCAAAGAACAGACAAAACTATTACTTGATAACACCAAAATTAACTCTTCAGCTCGCCCGCAGGAACTATCTTTGGATCAGTGGTACAAGCTATACAAAGCAATTGATTAAATTATGCATAAGTGGTATAATCATCTTGTCCACTTAGATGTGGAAGTGTTTTCTATGGGGCTGACTTTAAGCTCGACGTAGGATCGTTAACAAGTTAGATCAGCAGGTCGCTTGCCAGCGTTATAGGCAATTCTACATAATTGCAGAAGAAAAACTTAGCGCACGTGAGGCAGTAGCAAACCTACTTAACCGATCGTTCGCACCAGTTGCAGCTTAATTGTTTGCAACCGTTTCTTGGTTGATATCTGATAGACCGATTAACGCTATATCTTCAGACTGCTCAGTTACGAGAATCCATAATAACTGTTAAGACTTTTGGATAAACTTGATTTATTTTTTGATTGTTTCTATATAAATCAAGCATTTAAGCAATCTAAACCTGTAGGATAGACTAACTGTAGCGCCTTCGGACGCGGGGGCAGTGCCCGCCAGCTCCACCAATGTAAACGCCCGACTTAACTGTCGGGTTTTTGCATTGTTATAATTTGGCACTGCCCGAGAGGGCGAGAACTGCCAGTGGCGGTTTGAGTTTTCCTTGCTTGTCCTGCGAGCTTGGCTTTGCCAAGTTCCCGAGCAGATCAATAAGAGATCGTGCCCGCTAGCCCAAACAAAAATATGCATTAGTTATTGCATAGTCATTTTTAGATATAAACACAGGAAGCTATATTTTATTTAAAGACTGTAAGTTGTATTTTGGATTATTAGTACTAGTAAGAGAATGATATTAATTTGTTATCAATTCAAATATTATTAAGGTTTTTAATTCATGAATTAAATGTATTTAAAATCTATATTGATAAGCGTATACTTTAAAAATTATGAATAAATATAAGTCAGATCAAAATGGTTCGGGTGTTTTAGAAATCATACTATTCGCAACTATCATTTTTCTATTAGGCGTTGTAGGTTGGACTGTTTTTAACAAACAAAATACGCCTGACAACCTAAGTTCAAACAACGAGCAGTCGAATCAAATTAAAGAAGATTTAAATAATACAGATCGTACTGAATCAGGAGACGAAAATGATAATAAGATATTCGATGTAAGTATCACTTTGGTATCTGTAGAAGATATTGAAAAATTACCAGACTATACTCCAAAAAGCTTCAGAACTTTTATGCTAAAAATCCTAGAAGACAATAAGTATATTTTCAATCCAGATGAAGATGTCGAGACTATTACTGAATATGATATAAATAAAATAAGTTCAGTTAATATTTCTGGTGGACAATCTCCGGTTGACAAGAATGGCGTGGGATATCCAGGAGGAGCCCCAAGGCTTTACGTATTAAATCCTCAAGAGGAGTGGGATATTGAGACGCTCAATGGGCCTAACTGTAAAAGCAAAAATGGAGGACTTGTCTACGTTGAATTTGCAGAATATTGCCACAGAGGCTCCAACGGTAGTGATTGGGGTAAAAATCCAAATGGTTCAGTTCGCGCTGTAAATAATTGATGATAGTCAATAAGTTGTAGTAGGTGCTAGTTTTAAAACAGAGTTGGAATAAGGCTTAAAGTTATTCGTTTTTTTGATCCGCTAAAAGACCTTTCATTAAAACTTATTCAACCAGGTATCAAAAGATAATTTGGGTGATAAAAAACTTGTAATCTAAAAGAAGAAATCGATAAAATTTTTTATCTAATCAAGAAGTTACCTATTAATAAATATAATTCATCCTTGTAATAAGTATTACAGAATCCAGAAACTTATAAATATATACTAAAAGTATAAATAAACGGGAGGATATTATGGGAAGAAGTACTATCGTGACAATACTGGCTGTAATTGGTCTTATCGCCGTTCTTATGTTCATCTTTTAAGGTGGTGCTTGGTTGATACTTATGTTATAATTGGGCTTAAGTTAGGGCGCTTGCCATTATTTAAACGGTAAGCGCATTTTTTATGGAAACAACTCAAGACCCGAATAAGATTAGAAACATAGCAATTATTGCGCATGTTGACCACGGTAAGACCACACTTGTTGATGGTCTTTTAAAGCAGTCCCAAACATTCCGAGATAACCAGGCAGAAATGAGCCAAGAGCTGATTATGGACTCTGGCGATCAAGAAAAAGAACGAGGAATTACAATTACTGCCAAAGTAACCGCCGTTCAGCATGGTGACTATCGAATAAATATTATCGACACACCTGGGCACGCTGACTTTAGTGGTGAGGTTGAGCGTACGCTAAACATGGCAGATGGCTGTATTTTGATTGTTGACGCCCAAGAAGGTCCAATGCCACAAACAAAGTTCGTGCTAAGCAAGGCGCTTGCAGCTGAACTTAAGCCAATCGTGATTATTAACAAAATAGATAAACCAGCAAGCAGAATTCAAGAAGTTGAAGATGAGCTAGCTGATTTGTTCTTAGAACTCGCAGTACATGAAGATCAGCTTCATTACCCAGTTTATTACGCAATTGGACGTGAAGGTAAAGCTTGGGAAAGTGCCCCTAGCGACCCAAGCGTTGATGGTGATTTAGAAATAATTTTTGATGCAATTACAAAGCATGTGCCCGCTCCTGTTGTTGAAGCCGATAAGCCTTTTCAGATGCTAGTTACTGCACTTGCTTGGGATAGCTATAAAGGCAAGTACGTTATTGGACGAGTAACAAGGGGCTCTATCAAGCCTGGTGACCAAGTGATGTTAATGAAAAAAGACGGAACCCAGCAAAAAGCTAAAGCTGACATGGTTTATATGAGTCATGGTGTTGCTAAATTTGAAGTACCCGGCGGTGTTGCCGGCGACATTGTGCAATTAACTGGAATATCTGACGCTCAAATTGGCGAGACTATATGTGATGTAAATGAACCAGAGGCACTTCCGGTAATGGAAGTTGAGGCGCCAACTCTTAAGATTTATCTTGGGCCAAATACAAGTCCTATGAAAGGCCAAGAAGCAGAATTCAACACTAGTAGGCAAATAAAAGATCGACTAGATAAAGAGCTTGAAGTGAATGTTGGGCTAAGAGTAGAAGAAAACGGAATAGGATTTAATGTATCAGGTCGTGGAGAGCTACATCTTAGTGTTTTGATCGAAACTATGCGGCGAGAAGGTTATGAATTTGAAGTTGGCCGACCTCAAGTTGTAACTCGCATGAAAGACGGCGTAGAAGAAGAGCCGACCGAAGAATTACTCGTAGAAGTACCCGCAGAGCATGTTGGCACTATTCAGATGGAACTTGGCAAGCGTCGTGCAACCCTTAAAGAGCAATTTGCGAACAACAAAGGCACTACAAAACTCGTTTATGAGCTACCGACACGTGCGTTATTAGGACTTCGAAACATTTTAATGACACAAACTAAGGGTACGGTAATTATGAACTCGCTTGTGCTGGGTTATCAACCTAAAGGTGCGGCGCTAGAACAGTTAAGAAACGGTGTGTTGATCGCTTTCGAGGCTGGAGTCACCACTCCTTATTCACTACAAACTGCAGAAGAGCGCGGAACAATTTATGTTGAAGCTGGTGCCAAGGTATATGCAGGTCAAATTGTAGGCTTAAATAAGCGTCAAGACGATTTAGAAATGAATGTTTGCAAGGCAAGGCACTTAACAAACATGAGAAGTAGCTCTAGTGATGGGGTTGTGCAGCTTACGCCTCCAACAATATTAAGTCTAGAAGAATGTTTAGACTTTATTGAAAATGACGAACTTCTAGAAGTTACTCCAAAATCTTTACGACTTCGAAAGCTTGAACTGGATCCTAGCAAGCGAAAGCGCGCCAAAAATAATTCTTAGTTCTTGTATATTAAAAGTATGAGCCAAGAAGCCTACTTCCTTAGAACTTACAAATCGGGTAAGGGTAGTCCAATTGTTTTACTGCACGGAATGGCTGCCTCGCACCGCTATTGGTACAAGGTAAAAGAGTTATTAGTAAAGCGCAACGCAGTTGTGACTGTAGATTTGCTTGGATTTGGTGTTTCGCCAAAACCTCATGACGCAGAATATTCATACAAGCAGCACGTGCAATCAATCAAAAGGAGCCTAGACGAACTCGGTATTAAAAAACCGTTTACTTTAGCTGGACATTCGATGGGCGCTTTAATTGCTGGACAATACGCCACTGAATATCCTGATGATGTAAGTAATTTAATCCTTGTAAATCCTCCACTGTATAAAAACCCAACCGAAGCAAAAAAAGGCGTTACGCAGGGGTCGTTTATAAAAAGGTTAGGATATTTTGGGTTAATATCGCGAATGCTCTGTAACTCAGTTTGCAATTTGCCAAAATCAGTAAGCAAAACAATTTATCTTATGAATATAAAAAATCTAGACCCTCACATTGCCGCAGATATCGCTGACCATACCTATACATCCTATAAACGGAGCATGGATAAAATTATATTGAACCAAGACTTGATGAATAATTTCCATAAGCTAAGTTCAAAACTTACAATTATAACAAGCGATCGGGACGAAAAAATTGCACTCAAAAACACTATTGAAGTGTCTCAAAAACACAAGCTAAAATTACACAAGTTAAAAGGCGGCCACGGATTACCAATAGAAAGCCCCCTAAAAATCGCAAGTATAATTGTCGACAAATAAACTGAATAGACATCTGTGTTTTAGATATAAACAGTATCTATGACATAATCTAGGGGAATATGGAGCTAAACCCTTCGCCACAAGGCGAATCGTCCAAAATAGAAAAATTGAACGAACAAATAGGTTCGTTTGCTATAGATCGAAGAGATTTTTTGCGTAATGCTGCGGCTATGGCCATTATGGCAAATATAGGTGCCGCAGGAGTTGTTGGGGCAATTAAAAAAGCTCAGGAAACTGGAGTATCTCCTGAAATTCAGCCATTAGAGTACGGTGATTCATGTATAGAGATGTTAACCTGTGAACCAAAATTTAGCGCTGCACTCCCAGAAAATTCGGAGGCAGTTGTTGTTAGGTTTGACACGCCAAGCACTACTACAACCACCGCTACGACGCCTCCCGAAGTGC
>JBFJNW010000042.1:0-6324 GCA_041617975.1 Saccharimonadales bacterium (SeqCode) | reverse complement strand
TTGTCTTCGTCTATTAAGGTATCGGGATGCAAAAAATATGTATCTCTTAGGGGCATCATAATATCTCTAACACGCTTCTCACTAAGTGTTAGTGCTCCACGCATTATTTCTACCTCATCCTCGTCTAACTCGCTATCGGTATATTCAAGGTGTTCGTCAATCATAACACCTAGCTCAAGTCGGCTATGCAGAGAAGTTATTTCTTGGCCTAAAAGTTTATCTAGTAATAATTCAAGTAATCGAGAAACTGGGTAGGTGACTATGATCATAATCTGCAAAGCGGGGGCAAAATAAAACATAAATTTAAGTGAATGTTTTGTAAACAGAGCCTGAGGTATTACCTCGCCAAAAACCACTATTAGAAGAGTGCTAATCAAACCAGCTATAACTCCAGTCAATACGCTTCCAAGTACTAAGGATGTTGCTGAAATAACCGCTACGTTTGTTAGCAAAATACTAGCTAAACTTAAATGCACCTTTTTTCTAAAAGGGATTACTCGTCTAGCTTTTTTATTGCCTGACTTGGCTTTTCTACGAAGCTCATTTGGGTCAAGCGACATTAACGCTACATTAAGTCCAGAGCATAATGCAGAAATTGCTATTAGAACAATAACTATTATAGTTGTGAGGATTGCGCTCATGAGGTACCGCTAATATTAAGCGGATTTGGCTGCTTTCTCTTCAGCTAGAAGCTTTTTACCAAGTTTTCCTATTACTGGTGGGGCAATGAAAGTAGTGATAATGACCACCAATATGATCACAGAAAATAGATCATCGCTAAGAACGCCTAGCGACTTACCGGTTGCCGCAAAGATTAGACCAACTTCTCCACGAGGTACCATGGAAGCACCAACTAACATTTTTTCTGTCTTGGTTCCTTTAGCTCCAAATCCAGCAATAAACTTAGAAGCAATTGCTGCAATTGAAATGAGTATCGCAATAACGTACAGATTTGCATTCAATAGAGATTGGATATCTACCTGAAGCCCTGTGTAGACAAAGAAAACAGGAACAAATATGTGACTTATGCTAGATATAAGATCTTCTACATGAGCGTGATTGTGCTTGCGAATTAGTGCATCGACTTTCTCTTTGTCGTGCTTGTCGTCGTATTTTAGGGTTTCAAGATCGTGAACAATTTCTGGTTGATCAAAACTGTTAAAGTGAACTTCTTCAAGCAAGAGTCCTGCAGCAAACGCGCCAATGATTGGTTCTAGTCCAAAAAGTTCTGCCACGTAACCAAATACAAGAGCGAAACCAATTGCTAGAGTTACCTTCATTCCGATTCCGCTAGTTATGAAGCTGAAGCCTTTTGAGAGAGGCTTAGCCAAGTATGTGCCAATAATTATAGAGCCACCAAGGAAGCCGAATGATTTAGCTGCAATGATTGCAACGCTGCCCGCAGTAACAGTTCCGCCAGACGCTAGAGCTGATACTACAGCCAGCACAATAAGACCTAAAACGTCATCAATTACAGCTGCACCCAGGACAGTTTTAGCAAAATGTCTTCGGGATAGTTTAAGTGATCTAAACACACTAGCTGTGATACCAACGCTTGTAGCTACTAATGAGGCGCCAAGGAAAAGTCGTGCATTTAGTGATTCGTCACCATAAAACAATGGACCTAACACGAATGATCCAAGTACAAATGGTACGACAACACCGATAATTGCAACTAGTAGTGCACTTGGGCCAACTTTTTTCATTTCATGGATATTTGATTCTAGACCAATGGAGAAAAGAAGTAGCACCGCGCCAAAGCTCGCCAAGAAGCTAATTACTGGGCTTGCAGCAATATCTCCAACTAAGCTCCAGCCAACAAAACCAAGTCCAGCGAGCACAATTCCGGCCAGTAACTCACCGATAACTGCTGGCTGACCAAACTTTTCTACAAAGTTTCCAAGTTTTCCTACAATTAATACTATTGCTAGCATTAAGAAAATAATCCCAAAATGTTGAATACCCGTCGAAGAAGCGCCATGTGCTGATTCTGCGGCAAACCGCACTAATAGATGATCCATGAAAATACTGCTCCTAATTTTATTAATAGTTATTATTTAGATCTGATGATGATAATAAGTAAAAACAATGAAACTTGCAAGTATTTACTTAAGTGATTTCTCTAAATTAGATATGGGGTCATACCAGCCATTTTCAAGAACGTATGATTGAAGACTTTTGTCTAGGCCGAAAATTACAGCCAGACCGACAATTATAAACAAAACTCCGACAATTCGTTGTAGATTTTTGTTAGAGCCAAACCAATTAAGCTTACTGATTATTGATTGACCAAAATATGACACCAATAGCAGGGTGCCAGACAGCCCGATTGCGTATGCGAGTAAATTCGTAAATCCATCTATAAAAGAAAGAGGCAGCACCGTTGCAACGATTAGTAGGTAGGTGGGGCTACAGCTGTTAAAAACTGGACCTAATGCTAAACCGGTAATAACATCGCCAGTGTAATTGTTATTTTTTGTACCTGTTGCGAGTAACTTGTTGGCAGTAGATTCAAAATGTATTTTTGCTGCAAACTTAAGCCACAAAGATTGAAAAGCAAGAGAAATTCCAAGTAGAATAACAATAACACCGGAAATTATTGACCAAACGTAGTCAGGAATGCCTAGAAGTGAAGTTGAGGCCTTCAGTAGAAGCGTAAAAGCAATTACTGAGAGTCCTAGTGAGGAGGCGATAATTAGCGGTCTAATCCATTTTGATTGTTTTTGATCATTAGTTGAACGGGCAAGAGAACCGCCAACAATAATCGGCAAAAGTGGCAATATGCACGGTGCTGCAACGGTTAGTATTCCGGCAACGAATGAGACAATCAAAAGGTCCATTACAAGAGATAGTCGCGGATTACAGCATTAAAGTTTGGTTCTTCGTAGGCAACAAATTTTGAGATGGTATTATTTTCGTCGTCAATTCGTACAAAAGTAGTCTGCAGTGCAACGCCATGTTTTTTTCTTAGTTCTTGATTTGAGTCATAGTCCACTTTGATTATTGTGAATCCTTCTGGAACACCATCTGCGATTATGCCTGCTTCTACGGACCTGCACTGAGAACACCAAGGAGCGTGAAAAAATAACACCTTATTGCCTGTAGCATTCAATAAGGTTGATTCATCAGCATAGTCTATGTATTTACCGGTTCTTTCAAGAGTGTTAGTTTGATCGCTTTGTTCTGTTTGATTAGTTTGTGAGCTGTTGATCTGCGAGGTTTCTGGAGGTGTGCCCGTTTCAGGCCTAGTACTAACTAAAAGTAGAGAAAGCACTGCAACAATAATGAACGACACAACAATCAGTAATTTTTTGTCCATTTGCTCCTCCTTATATGCATACAAATTATAGCATAATCAAGATGTTACAGAGTTTTGATGTGTGAATGAAAAAGCTTAAGTGATATGATTACACGTATGGCTAAGTTATCCGATTTGAGCATGCTGAAACTAAGAATAATACGAATTTGTAGAGTGCATTTTTATATCGTTCTACTTTTTGGTGTACAAATTATGGTTTATGATGCTTTTAAGCTAATTCAACCAGAGGCGGTTCTTCAGAGATGGTTGGTTACTGCAGCAATGTTCATAGCTGCAACTGCTGTTTGGCTACTGGCTAGGTCTACATCTAAAAATATAAATTATTATAACAAGCTAGTAGCTTTTTTGGTTTTGGTTGATGTTCTTAGCGTTTCTTATATTGTGTATAACACTCGTGGCATGGCCAGTAGAGCCGTAATGCTTTATTCAATCCCAATAATTGTATCGGTTATTTTAGGTATAAGGTCAGTTATATATGGAACAGCTTTCTTGAGTATTGCAGCTTATACATCCACCGCAGTTGCGTATTTTGTGCTGAATTTTAATGAAGGATACAAGATAGAGCTTTACGGAGAAGTAGGTTTCTACTCTGCATTTATGATAGCTTTAGCGGCTCTACTTTGGGCAGTGATCAACAAGTCAAACAAGGATTAGTTGGACGCAAATTTGCTTGCAAAATTCAGCTAAAAAGCATAAGCTAGAGATGGAAGTGTGAGGCTTCCAGTGACCCTAGGTAACCACCTGGGGTCTTTTTTATTTACACTCTGAACAGAGGCCGCGAATTTCTAGCGTATGATCAAGTGCCTTAAATTTTTGTCGAAAACTTAAGCGAGTTATTTCTTGCTCAATAACAAAATCCTCATCAATTATTGTAACTTCTTCGCATGACAAGCATGTTAGGTGATGATGGTGTTCGTGGAATAGTTCGCTTAGTTCGTATTTGTACTTCCAACCAAGTTGAACTTTTTTGATTATTCTTAGTTTTTCGAATAAATCTACATTGCGATAAACACTGGATTTATCTTGTTTGGGAAGAGTATCTATGAGCTCTTGCATACTCATCGATTGATGCCTTAAAAGTACCTTAAATAGTTGAAGTCGTGGCTTAGTGGCAAACTGCCCATGGTTTTTTAGGTAATCTTTGAATTTATCGATACTCTCTTGCATATAATTATAATAGTATAATTTAAGACAATTTCGCAATTAGATTTAAGAATAAATATTCAAAAATAGGTTACAATGGATTCATAATGCTTATTGTTGTTGTAATTCTAGCTCTGTCTAATGTTTTGTTGCTGTTTTTTCTATTTAGGTCAAACAAGCCTGATTCCAACGCAACATTGCTACTCAAGCAAGATCTTACAAACATCACTGACAACCTTACTCTATTAAAGGACGGCATTAACAATCAACTCAACGAGAGACTAGATAAAAGCAACCAACAAATGCTAAAACAGTTTGATCAAAGTGCAACGATTATAAAAGATGTCACTCAAAAGCTCACAGAACTAGAAAAGACAAATCAGCAAGTTGGAAACATAGCTAATGACCTAAAAGTACTACAAAACGTGCTGCAAAATCCAAAACAACGTGGTGTTTTGGGAGAGTACTATCTTGACCAAGTATTAAAAAACGTCTTGCCGCCGGATGGCTACAAGTTACAGTACAAATTTAAGGATGGTGTTATAGTTGACGCTATTATTCAATTAGACGGAAAGATTTTGCCAGTAGACAGTAAATTTAGTTTAGAAAATTATAATCGACTGATAGACGCCAAAGAAGCGCCGGAGCGAGAACGACTAGTTAAGGTCTTTAAGGCAGATCTAAAGTCACGAATAGATGAAACAAGCAAATATATTCGTCCAAGAGAAAAAACTATGGACTATGCGTTCATGTTTATACCTTCAGAAGCCATATATTATGATTTGCTAATAAACAATGTTGGTGCAACCGGAACTGCAGCTAGAGATTTGCTGGAATATGCTTTTAGGGAAAAACAGGTAATTATTGTCAGCCCAACGACTTTCATGGCATATCTTCAAACTGTCATGCAAGGCTTAAGAGCGTTAGAAATAGAAGAAAAAGCAAAAGATATCCAGAAAAACGTCGGTAAATTAGGCAAGCACCTGGGTGGGTATAAAATTTTTATGGAAAAACTCGGAAATTCGCTAGGTACAACCGTAAACCACTACAACTCGGCCAGTAAAGAATTTAGAAAAGTAGATACTGATGTATATAAGATTTCCGGTGAAACAGTAGGCGCACTAGAGGCAAGCTTAGCTAAGCCAGATCAGGACGATGATTAGTGAAAGTTATAGTAGTTGGTAGTGGGTTCGGCGGAGTTAAGACTGCCCTGGAGCTGTCAAACAAAAAAGATATTGAGGTTACGTTAATTAGCCAAATTTCCAATTTTGAGTATCATGCGGCACTTTACAGATCTGGTACCGGCAAATCACCTTTAGAGGTTGTTTTACCCCTGAGGACTATTTTTAAGCGTTCCAAAAACGTGACAATTGTACAAGATAGGGTTGTGGCTATTGATGCCGCTAAACAGTACTTAGTTAGCGAAACGGGAAATACATATAAATATGATGAAGTTGTATTCGCGATGGGTAACGTAGTTAATTATTTTGGAATGACTGATATGGAATCCAGCACAATGACACTAGATACTATTAGCAACACCATTGCACTGCGCAGTGAACTTGTTGGGTTGTATAAAAGCAGCAAAAAAGAAGTCAGTGTTGCGATCATTGGAGCCGGTCCAGCTGGTGTTGAATTGGCGGGTGAGCTACAACAATTTTCTGCATTGGTGGCTAATAAATATAAAGTTAACGAGAAAAAAGTAAATGTGACGATAATTGAGGGCGCCAATAGAGTGCTGCCCACGCTTGACCCTAAGGCTAGCGCTAAAGCCAAAAATCGTCTAAAAAAATTAGGTGTAAATTTAAAGCTTGGAACTCAAGTAAATTCTTGTCTACCTGGAAAAGTTTGTATTAGCAGTG
>JBFJNW010000041.1:0-6514 GCA_041617975.1 Saccharimonadales bacterium (SeqCode) | reverse complement strand
GTTGAGCCAACTTTAGTGACGTTTCTTTACTACTGCTACCGCCACCAAATATTAAAGATGCGCCGATCAAAAGAACTATCAAAAGAATTACCCCGCCAACAGCGACAGCTATTATTCTTTGTTTTTTGCTTGGCCCCATTGATCTAGGTGCTTGGTTGTTTATAAAAGAAAAATCAGGTGCTTGGTTGTTTGGCTGCATTGCTCTATTTAACCACAAGCAACACAAGCTCACCAGAGTAGAGTACAATATAAACAGAGATGGATGCAGTTGAAGACATTAAGCAGCGGTTAGCAATTGAGGACGTACTAGGTGAGTATGTCGAATTGAAGCGATCTGGTAGAAACTTTAAAGGTTTAAGCCCTTTCAGTAACGAAAAAACACCAAGTTTTATGGTCAGCCCGGAAAAGCAGATTTGGCACGACTTCAGCTCTAATAAAGGCGGCAACATGTTTAGCTTTGTAATGGAGATGGAAGGCTTGGATTTTAAGGGAGCACTAGAACTATTAGCACGAAAAGCCGGGATTGATCTTGCACAGTACAGAAGCAGTAATTATAAAGATACATCACAGCTTAAATCGCGATTGTTGCTTGCACACGAGGCGGCCGCAAGGTTTTATCAGGTGCAATTTTCTAAACATGAAGCAGCGCTAGATTACATTTTTAAGCAACGAAAATTCACCAAAGAAGTAGCTTTGCAGTTTAAGTTAGGCTATGCGCCTAACAATGGTTCGGCTCTGGCTGATTTCATGATTAAAAAGGGATTTACAGAGGAAGAACTTAAAAAAAGCGGTTTAGTTACCGCCCGATATAAAAACTTAAATGACATGTTTCGTGGACGCATTATGATTCCCCTAATGGATTCTGTAGGTAACGTAATTGGATTTACAGCTCGCTTACTAGAGGACAATCCTAAAGCCCCAAAGTACTTAAATACTCCGCAAACACTTCTTTACGATAAAGGTCGGCACGTTTTTGGCTTGCACTTTGCCAAAGAAGCCATCAGAAAGAAAAAGCACGTTGTGGTAGTGGAGGGAAACCTGGATGTAATAGCTAGCCACCAAGCGGGCATAGCTGAAGTAGTGGCAACTGCCGGCACCGCAATGACTCCTATGCATCTTGCAACCATTGGGCGCTTTACAGATGACGTTCGCATAGCCTTTGACCAAGACGAGGCGGGCTTGCGAGCTGCGGAGCGCACAATTCCGCTTGCTAGTCAGGCAAAAGTAAACCTAAGTATCATTACCGTTCCTTCAGGCAAAGATCCTGATGAATTAATCAAAAAAGACCCTAAGCTTTGGGTTAAAACTATCGAAGATCATAAATATGCGCTTGATTGGTTGATTGAGCGTAAAAAATTAGTTCATGACATCTCAAGTGCCGAGGGTAAGCGACGATTCACCGATGATTTAATGGCAATAATCCGATCTCTTAAAGACCCGGTGGAGCAAGACCACTACATACAGGTGCTCGCAAAAGAGATTGCTGTCAGTGCGGACGCATTGCGCTCTAAATTTGAGGAAGCACCCGCTAAAAAGAAGTTGAAGAAATCTGTCGATAAGCCTCAAGATCAGCATATAGTTAAAGAACAGATTGAATTACTAAAAATTCAGGACCATTTACTGTCACTGCTTTTGCTACAACCTGCACTTCGATACGTGATTGAAGAGCTTGACGATGTTTTCTTTGCAACCGAGGATGCGAAAAAACTCTATCTGTTCATAAAAGAAAACATAGATTTTAGAGGCGACCCTAAAGAGTCTAGTGAATTGAAGGAATTAGCAGATTATGTTAAAATCTTAGGATTACAATACGAAGAGTTATATCAGGGACTTGAGTTATTAGAACTTCGTAATGAAGTCGCTCGCCTGAAGATTCGTTTGATAGCACAATATGTGAAGACTAAAAAAGGTGCGCTTACTAGGGAACTGCTAGGCGCAGATGAAAAACGAACCAAAGAACTACTCACAGAAGTGAGACGTTTAGATCAAATGAGAACTAATAAGTAGAGGAGGCCTTAGTGCCAAAAGCCAAGAAGTCAAAAAAAGTTATCGTTGAGCAATCTGAGGAAGCATTAGCACAAGTTAAAGATGACTTGATCAAAAAAGCCAAAAAAGATGGCTCTATTGACCAAAAAGAAATCTTTAATGTAATTCCAGACACTCCAAGTAATGCAGATATTTTAGACGAACTCTATACTCAACTTGCAGATCAGAACCTAGACATCACTAGCGGAAAAGAAAAAGATATCAAGGATGGATGGGAAGGTGATGACGATGAAGAAGATGTCGACACAGCTACCAGCAAAAAAGCATATCTAGATGACATATCAGACGACTCAGTACGACTTTACCTTAGAGAAATCGGTAAGATCCCACTGCTATCTGCCGAAGAAGAGCTGGCTCTTGCTCAACGCGTAGTTGCCGGTGATAGAAAGGCTAAAGACGAAATGGCTGAAGCCAATATGCGTCTAGTAGTGTCTATTGCAAAGCGTTACGTTGGTCGTGGTCTTGATTTGCTTGATTTAATTCAAGAAGGCAACACTGGACTTTTGCGAGCAGTTGAAAAGTTCGACCCTGATAAAGGATTCAAGTTTTCAACCTACGCAACATGGTGGATTCGTCAGGCGATCACTCGCGCGATTGCCGATCAGGCCCGTACTATTCGTATTCCGGTACACATGGTCGAGACAATTAATAAGTTACTTCGAACCCAACGACGCTTAACGCAAGAAATGAATCGTGAGCCAACCAACGAAGAAATCGCCAAAGAGATGGAAATCGAAGTCGAAAAGGTTGTGCACATCATGAAGATCAAGCAAGACATTAGTAGTCTTGATGCTAGCGTGCGTGACGACGAAGAAGACTCAGTGCTCGGTGATTTTATCGAAGACGAAGACACTGTAACCCCAGAAGAGTCAGCAACCGGACAGCTACTTAAAGAACATGTAAAAGAAATGCTTGGAAGCTTAACTGAGCGCGAGCAAAAAATTCTAAAACTGCGTTTTGGTCTAGAAGACGGCAAGAGTCACACTTTGGAAGAAGTTGGGCAGGAGTTTAGCGTTACACGTGAGCGTATTCGTCAAATAGAAGCAAAAGCCCTCACAAAACTACGCAAGCACCGCGACAGCAAACGATTACACGATTACATTAAATAGTCATGGACGATGTAAAAATTGTCGGCATAGCTGGGTATCCTCGTAGCGGTAAAGACTCTCTTGGAGAGGCCTTTATTAGTGCTGGATATTTTGGAGTGTCACTTGGCGACATAGTCAGAGATTATTCACGCAAAAGACACGCCGACAAAGATGACGCAATTAGCGTTAAGAACATGACAGAAACTTCGAATTGGTTGCGAGAGACCAATGGACCTGACGTGCTATTAAAAGAAGCTTTACGTAGGTTTCAAGATGAGCTGAAAGCAGGCAAAGATCACAAAGGAATGCTTTTTATAAGTGTTCGTGCGCCGGTTGAAGCAGATTTTATCCGAAGTAAGGGAGGTGAGTTGTTGTGGGTAGAGGCAACTGCCGAAGTTAGGCATAAACGAAACAACGCTCACTTAAGAGAAGGTGAACAGTCAATTACACTTGAAGAATTTATAGCTAACGAGCAGCTACAGGCTACTCCGCAGCCTAATATTCCCATTGTGTCACAAATGAATCTCGAATATGTTAAGTCGAAGGCAACAAGAATCGTTAACAATAACGATGACGATTTTGAAGAGTTCAAACTTACTGCAAAAAAGATTGTTCAATCACTAGGCTAATTAGGTTTACTGTATAATTGAGTCATATTATGCCTAGCACAACCGACGAAACATCTGTATTCACGAAAAAACTTGTTCAGTACAAAAAACTTATCGATAAAGACATCGATGCGTATTCAAAAACAATCGAAAAGTCCACACTACAAACTTTTGGTAAATATTCGCGAGTTGCATCTGACGCTTATTTTGAAATATTGAAGCGTGGCGGTAAGCGCATAAGAGGCGCTTTAGTTATGCTTGGGTACGAGATGTCAGGCGGCAAGGACATGGACTTAGCGATTAAGGCTGCACGAGCGATCGAAATGATGCAAGCCTATATTTTAATAATCGACGATATCCAAGATCGGTCTGCGATTAGGCGTGGTGGACCAGCTGCACATAAAATACTTGAACAATATCACCAAAAGCATCACTTAGCTGGCGATGCTGAACATTTTGGCATTGCTATTGCCCTTAACTCTGCATTAGGCGGAGCACATGCTGCACAAATTATTTTGGCTAACTTAGAAATAGATGAATCAATCCGTATAAAACTTGTAAGCATAATGAACCACACAATGTTAATAACTTCGCATGGGCAGACGAACGACATTGTTAATGAGTTAATTGCCGATGTTGATGAACAGGCAGTGGACAACGTGTTGGAGTGGAAGACAGCGCATTATACATTCCTTAATCCGCTTCATGTTGGAATGGTGCTAGCTAATGCAGGTTGCGGGGCCACCGATGCAATCAGAGATTATGCAATCAATGCCGGTAAGGCCTTTCAGATTACAGATGACATTTTAGGAATCTTTGGCGCCGAACAAGACAGCGGCAAGAGTCCTATGGACGACATCAGGGAAGGCAAGCGAACAATTTTAACTGTATATGCACTAGAAAATGCACCAAGCAGCGACCAAAACTTTCTAATTCAGATGCTTGGCAACCAAAATATTACACCTGTAGAATTTGAGCGCTGTAAGCAGATAATTAATGATTCTGGTGCACTAGAATATGCCCGCCAGCAGGCAAAAACTCGTGCAGAGACGGCTATAAAGTCGCTGGAACCACACCGAAATATGTGGAGCAGTGAAGGAATAAATTTCCTGAATGGATTGGCGCAATTCCTCCTAGTCCGCTCTTCATAAGTGCTACGAACTCTTTGAGTTAGTTGCAACTTAGAGGATAATAAGTAGATATGGGTAAAACAACTGGCAACATCGAGAAGCAGATATTTAAAAAGGGTAGTACGACCTACTATTGGAGCAGTCGATTGTTTCCAAAATCTTGCCGCGATGACGTGTTTGCACTGTACAGCTTTGTACGCATAGCGGATGATTATGTCGATGAGATTCCGGCTCAACCTAAGAAGCTTTTGCAGCTAGAAAAAGATTACCAAAAAGCCATTGCTGATCCGTCTTTTGATGTTATCCCGCACAGCTGGGACGAGATTGATATAAGAGTAATAAAACATATAGTACGTCTATCGCATAAATATAAGTTTGACCCAGAATGGGTACAGTCGTTTTTTGATGCCATGAAACAAGATATAGATAATCAGGGATATGTGAATATCGAGGAGGTGCGTAAGTACGTTTACGGTTCTGCAGAAGTCATAGGGCTAATGATGGCAAAAATTATGGGCTTACCGGATGAATCGTTTGAAGCCGCCAAAGCACAGGGCCGGGCAATGCAATGGATAAACTTTATTCGTGATATAGAGGAAGATAATTCACTTGGCAGAACTTATTTTCCAAGAAATGATCTCCGTAAGTTTAATTTAAAAGACCTCAGCAAAGAAACTGTAATGAATCAGCAGGCTGATTTTAATCGTTTTATGCAATTCCAGTTAAAGCGATATCATAAATGGCAAATGGAAGCCGACGAAGGCTTAAAGTTTATCCCACGCAAACTTCGCTCTGCCCTTAAAACTGCGATAGAAATGTATAACTGGACAGCTAAAAAAATCGAGGCTAATCCACTCATAGTATTCGATAAAAAAGTTCGTCCTCACAAAATACGAGTTATAACTAGCGGTACCAAGCGAGTAGCAAAACGTGCCGGAAATTTGTTGACCAAGCAAGAACAAGTAATATCTAAAGCCCCTAGAAAACAATCGAAAAGTACTTAATTAACCTTGAGCTCTACAGGGGTGTATACTGTTAGTATATGGGAGAGACTGAGAAGCGCAAAAAATTCGTAATTATTGACGGTAAAAGTGTTTTTTATCGTGGTTATTATGCGATGCCAGGTCTTTCTACAAGGGATGGTAAGCCAACAGGCGGAGTGTTTGGATTTGCAACAATGGCACTTGAGGTAATTAAAAAACTTAAGCCTGACTATGTCTGTGTAGCCTGGGATAAGCCCAAGACAAACATTCGTAAACGCCTAGAGATTTATCCTGAGTACAAAGCCGGGCGTAAACCTGCGCCACCGGATTTTTATGAACAAATTCCGATACTCCACGAAGTATTGGATGCATTTGGATGGCCGTTGTATGAGCTTGATGATTATGAAGCTGACGATATTATGGGTACGCTTGCTCATCAAGCAGGCAAAAAGGGCATCGACACTTTACTGGTTACATCTGACATGGACATGCTGCAAGTCGTTAATGGCCACACTAAAGTCTTTGCACTCAAAAAGGGACTTAGCAATATTGAGCTATTTAGTCCTGAAAGTTTTGAAGCAAAATATGGCGTTTCTGTGGATCAATTTTTGGATCTTAAGGCGTTAATGGGCGATAGCTCAGACAACATACCTGGTGCT
>JBFJNW010000040.1:0-6531 GCA_041617975.1 Saccharimonadales bacterium (SeqCode) | reverse complement strand
GTCTTCCCTGTACCCCTGTCTTTTGGCAAGAAAGCCTCGCTTTTTTCCCAAAGTGCGTAGATGTCGTCTTCAAACTGTTCTGGTTTATACGTTTTAGATAGTTTCATGGTTGTTATTCGTCTTGTTTAATCTGTTATAAAAGCTAAGGAAGAAAATGCAGTAGCCCGAAGGACTTTACTTCGTACTGATCCAAATACAACTCTTACTGCGTTCATGGGGATATCTTATCATTTTGACGCACTATAGACCACCCCTGTTCTATCGTAAGCATCTTTCACATGAAATTTAGCAAATAAACACAAGAGTTTTCACATGAAACCCTTAAACTCAATCGCTAAAACCAATTCTTTTGTTCCTAATGTTCTGCCTGAGTGGCTAGCTCAAGTGGTTCCCACATTTTTGTTTTCATAAGCATTGTACCACAACAGGGGTAATATATTGACACTAGTAGCATAGTATGCTATAATAAGAAGATATGAGTATCGAAATAGGTGGTGTGCCTACGGGCGCTGAAACCATATTAGAATTATTTGAAACCCAAGCAGATATTATCTATACAAGCGCCTGGGAGTCTAAAGGGGCGGGTGCAATGCAAATCACTGAACCAGAAGCTACTTCGCTATACGTTGGCAAAAAAGTATGCGGAAAATGCATCCATTGCGACGTCAACTATTTATACACCTAGATCATTATGGGTATTGAAAAAGAAAAACCACTACAAGAATTAAGCAAGCAAGAAGAGCAGGCTATCGAGAATGCAGCCCGTTTCGATGCAGTTTCAAGCAGGGAAGCACACTCTATTACTTTTACAGCACTGTCGCTTTTTAGCGGACCGTTTAGCCGTAAAGAGGCAAAAGAATTATTTGTAGACCTTCAAGGGGATGATCCTATTTGGATTCCTGCGGCAAATACACAGTTTAATTATTCTGTAGATAAGTTTGAGCCGGCAGGCCTAACAAGGGTATTTCAAGAGGTTCGAGCATTAAAAAACCGAAAAGAGCCTGTTGATGTGCTTGTGACTGAGCTTGTTGATGATGAGGTGGCTGTAGATCACGCAAAGGCGTACGCAGGTGTTTTGATGGACTGGAGCCTTTCAAGCGAGTTCTCGGTCAATCAGTTTTTTGGTGAAAGTCGAAAAACTCGATCTCATTTAGGTGGCGCAGCATTAAAGAAGAGCATTCTTCAAATTCTCATTGAGGAGCCGGGAATATCTGAAGTTGAATTGAATGAACGTCTAGGTCTTAAGCGTGAGTTCGCAAGGAGTCAATCTAATAACTTCTTGGAAGAATTTGTAAATCGTGGAGTTGTTATAAAGGAAGATGCTTCTGACTGGCACGAACGAATGTTTGAGTTTACCGGCAGTAAATACAAACATGTTTCAATCATGTCAGAGGATTTGATTCCTGAGACAAAAGCGATTTACGACACACTGGAGGTTTTTGAGCCGGAGGATGTAATTAGTGCAGATCAATTGTTCGAATTAATCTTGTACGGCAATCCAAAAGTAGACGCTATTAAGCTAAGGCATGTGTTGGCTATGGCACTTGTTGATGATTTTGAGTATGAGCAGGGCGGAACCATCAAGTATACGAAGCTGATCCCGAGCTTGAAGAGTTTGGGGGGAACGTTTAATGGTGGACGAAAGACAAAGTTTACTGTTGATGGTTCACACAAACCCGAAATTTCAGGGCTACTAGATAGACTCATAGAAGTTGATGGTCGTCACTCGTCCGCGATAAATTACTTTACCTATAAGGCTGACCGAATTATAGGAAACCCTGAAAAAGTTAAAAAGCTTGTTGGTAAGTCCTTGAACAGTTCAATTCAAGCGAAGCCTGTGTCACTCTATGAGGTCGAGAATCGGCTCAAGGTTCTGCTCCAAGAGCAGGGAACACTTCAAGTTAAGCAGGCAACCGCAGTTATCAAGCAAAGTGGCGTGGAATATTCATTAAAAAGCCTTGAAAAACTCGTAAGAGAAATTGCTCAAAAAGATGACTTTGTACTTGAGCGACGAGCAAAAGGCAATGGTACCAGACGACAAGTAGACTTCATTGCATTGTCATAAGAACTATCTGCGAATTTATCTACATTGATAGGTTGGGGGTGATTTCTAGGGAATAGGGGTCGGCTGTTGGTTGATCATGCATGGCATGGAAGCAGCCAAGAGTGGCGATCATTGCACCATTGTCAGTCATTAGTTTTGGATCTTGGTACTCGATAGGCAAGGGGAGTCGGTCGGATAGTTGCTTGCGAAGCTCTGGGCTAGCAGCAACTCCTCCACCAATTACTACAGACTTAGGGCTAAACTCTTCGTATGCGGTTATAAGCTTATCCACCACTGTTTCTACGGCGACTTTTTGGAAGCTGGCTGCAATATTTGCTTTTTGAGCCTCAGAGAGCCGCTCTGCGATATTCATGGAAGGGAAGCGGTGATCTTCACCGATTTCTGCCTGAGCAAGGCGCAGAACGGCTGTTTTTACGCCAGAGAAGCTGTAATTATACTTTTCCTTGAGCTTAGCTTTAGGGAAGTTAAACGCGCATGGGTCGCCCTCGAGTGCCTTTTTGCCAATACTTGGGCCGCCAGGGTAGGGGAGTCCAAGTAGTTTGGCTACTTTGTCAAAAGCCTCACCAATCGCATCGTCAGTTGTCTGTCCAAGCAGGGTGTAATCAAAATGATCGCGCCACAATACAATTTGCGAATGTCCTCCGCTTACAATTAACCCAAGCATTGGGAACTCTGGCAGGGAGCTTCGCATTGTGTAGTTTGGTAGCGTAGTTTCAGTTAAAAAGTTGGCATAAATATGCCCTTCAACATGATTTATCGCATAAAGTGGCTTGTTTTTGGTGATTGCAAAAGTCCGAGCCGTCATAACGCCAACTAGCAGTGATCCACCAAGGCCAGCTCCGTAAGTTACTGCGATTCCGTCAATGTCATCCCATGTGCAGTTTGCATCCGACAAAGCTTGCTTAATAACAGGGGTCATAGATTCTATGTGGCTACGTGCTGCGATTTCGGGAACTACACCTCCGTAGGCAGCCATCAAATCCATACTTGAGAGCACGGCGTTAGACAACAGCTTTTTGCCGTCTTCAACAACAGCGGCGGCTGTTTCGTCACAACTAGTTTCTATCCCGAGAATTTTCACTACTTAATCCTAGCAGAACAGCGTGAGAAGCGTTAGACTAAAACACATCTAAGGAGAGTTTATGTACCCGAAAGTTAAGAAGCTGTTAAAGCCACTGATTCCTAAAAAGATGTTTAGAGGCATCGCTAATTTTGGACATTTGCTTGAGGCAATTGTTGCAAATGTGCGCAATGGATTTCCTGCCAGAAGCATGAAGTTTATTGGCGTTACTGGTACAAACGGCAAAACGTCCACCACAGTAATGATTGCAGCAATTCTTCGAGCTGCTGGCTACAAAGTAGGTATGAACACCACGGCAGTTGTTAACGATGGCAAAAAAGAGTTCGAGAATAATCTAGACGGCGGCCTGACTAACGCCGGAACATTTACCATGCAAAAGTTGCTAAAAACCATGAAGCAAAACGGTGTTGAGTGGGTAGCAATGGAAACAGCCTCACAGGCCTTGGATCAGCATAGATTATTTGGGATCCCGTTCCACGGGGCGGTAATAACTAATTTAACAAACGAACACTTGGATTATCACGGGACGATGGAAAATTATGCAGCCGCTAAAGGCCTGCTTTTTAAAGCCGCCAAGAAGGTTTCTGTTGTAAACGCAGATGATGAATGGGCAGGATATTTTTACGAAGTATCACGTGGCAAACGAGTCCGTTACGGCAAAAAAGCACCAGAGTATAAGATCACCACAATTACTTCAAAACAGAAAATAACAGAGGTAGAATTTAGTCATAATGACAAAAACTACAAAATGAAGCTACGAGTTCAGGGCGAGTTCAATGCCTACAACGCACTAGCAGCAATATCTGCAACACACGAACTCGGCGTGGATATAAAAACTGCAATAACAGCCCTTGAGGGACTTGAGCGAATCCCAGGGCGCATGGACAGTGTCAACGAGGGCCAGGACTTCCGGGTGCTGGTTGATTACGCTCATACACCAGACGCAATAGAAAACGTCCTTGATGCCGCCAAAGCTATCACCAAAGGGCGACTATTTTGCGTGACAGGTGCAGCAGGGGAGCGGCCAATTTCTAGACGTGCCCCCGTCGGCAATATTGCCAATCGAATTGCAGATGTTTTGATAGTTACCGATGACGAACCGTTTGGCGAAGATCCAGACAAAATTAGGGGTGAAATTTTCCAGGGGATTAAAAAGGGCAGTGGCACTGCAGAAGTACACGAAGTTGCTGACCGGTGGGACGCTATAAAAATGGCAACCGAAATGGCCAAAAAGGGCGACACGATTGTGATTGCCGGAATGGGTCATCAGAAGTACCGCAGCGGTCCAAAGGGCAAAGAAAAGTGGGACGACACAAAGATTGCCAGCGATATCCTAAAAGGGAAAAAGTCCAACAAAATCAATGACAACTGGCGCGAAGTAATAAATAACAAAAGCACTTAACATTTTTGCAAAAATATGTTAATATAAGTGATCTGAAATAAGGAAAGAGTTTAATGAGCATAGTAGTTGATATACCAAACTTGCGTCTACCAGATAGCGAAGTAGAATTTCTGCGGAGCGAGACGGAGAAGTTAGTACACGAATTTCCACAAATCCCTACAGCAGGGGACGAGCAGAGCATGGAACAACGTAAAATGCTGACTTCTCGTATATTTGAACAAATTGGCGATAGGGCTCTAGGTGCCTCACTTAATATTGCAGGAGAATTCGGTCGACATAACGTACCCGCTGTAGTTATAGAAACAGGCTATGAAGGTACTGGAGCGACAGATGTTGAGTTGATTATCTCTGGGCGCATGGCTCTTTTGGGACTTGCAAAAACTATCGGCGAAATTCGTCCTAGCGAATACGAAGACGGAGGAGACCATGTGGGCTTGGTTATTCCTAGGCCAGAAGCAAGAAAACAAGTGTCATCAAATGGCAGTGAAGTAGAGCTACGACCACACCAAGAAGTTACTCAAATTTTTGATGATAGTGGGCGACTTGCTAAAGTCGAACTGTATAAATCAGTGTTGCTGCACTGCGTAAGAGACGCCGAGCAGCCTACACCTTCCAGAATTTTGTCTGTTCCGAATATGTTACAACACCTAAGCGTTGAAGAAAGAGCCATCCTTGCTAGCCCACGTTTTGAATTTAAGGCGTTTGATATTGTCAGTGCAAACGATCAAACGGAGCGCGAAAAATACATTTATGCTCCACTTTACGATTCAAATGCAACAATGTTAGACCTTGATGACACAATCGGCTTGGATGAAGAAGCTCAAAAAGTAGTTAAGCGCATGCAAGACATGGCCTCAAGTCCAGAATTTGTGGCACAATTACCTATAAATCCAGGAGCTGTCATTGCTATAAACAACCCCTATGCGTTGCACGGCAGGGGTGTAATTCCGTTTGAAGGCACAGTCGTCGGCAAAGAACGACTGCTACAAAGAACTCAAATCGCTTAAGCTTTAGTAAATCTCTCCAAGTATTATTCTTGGATCGGGGTGATTTTTTAGAGCAGCAGAGTGCTGTTCGTTATTTACTACTCCTGGCATGTCGCAGACATCTGGTTTTGCCCATGCTAGCTGAAAATGGACATGCGGTGGCCAATTGCCGTTTTCCTCAAAGCTTCCAACTTCTCCGATTACATCACCAGCTTTTACGCTTTGACCTGCTTTATTTAGGTCTATTGCTGACCTTCCTAGATGACCGTATAGTGCGTAAATATTTTTACCTCGGTATTCATGCTCTGCAAGCACAGTGAAGCCATAATCACCCTGTTGTGCGTTGTTTGCTGTCATGATAATTTCACCATCTCCAACAGCATGAACCAACGCCCCGACTGGTGAAAATAAGTCTATTCCCATGTGAATATCACGGTTATCTTGGCTTTGAAAGCCGGTGTACATTCCTGGACGTCTTTCGTTGTATCGTCCAATGCCGTAATCTCTGCCCGCCATCACAGTTTCTACAGATTGTCCGGTAGAGAAATCAAAAACAGGTACATTTTTTGGTAGGTCTACTACTGGGGAATAGCGAGTAATCATAATAATTGCATGTTAGCATACAAATATGCTGATTGATTTATCTCATCCTATTACGGAATCAATGAACGTATACCCTGGTGATCCGTCTCCGAGGTTTACCGAAGTCGGGGTTATTAAAAAAGATGGGTTTTGTGATCATACGTTTTCAATGGGAACACATAACGGCACTCACGTTGATGCGCTGCTTCATATGATTGATGGCGGTAAAGCCATTTCCGACTACTCCGTAGATCATTTCGTCGGCAGGGGAGTTCTAATAGATTTTTCTAACAAAGACCTAAGCACGGATGCGCTCTATAAATTCGACATTCAAAAAGGCGACATCGTGCTTTTGCAAACCAATATGTCCAAACAGTTCGATAGCCCAGCATACTTTACGGACTTTCCGGCCATC
>JBFJNW010000039.1:0-6539 GCA_041617975.1 Saccharimonadales bacterium (SeqCode) | reverse complement strand
TCACCAATTTCGCTCATCACTGCATTCACACGTGTTCCATGTCCACCGACAAAAGTTCCAACTGGATCAACACCTTGAACTGAGCTAGTAACTGCTAGTTTTGTTCGAACACCTGCTTCTCGTGCTACTGCCTTAATCTCTACAGAACCATTTTCCATTTCTGGAACTTCTGATCTAAACAACCATTCGATAAATTGCGTATTACCTCGCGATACTACTAATTGTGGACCGCGGAAACCACGCTCTACGTCCTTCAAAAAGACTTTAACTCTTTGACCAGGGAAATATCTTTCACCCTGAATTTGCTCGCTTCGTGGCATAATTCCTTGAGCCTTACCAAGGTCAACACGGGTGATGTTTCCTTCAACACGGGAGACTATTCCATTAATAACCGTTCCAATTTTATCTTCAAATTCTTCCATTACAATTTCCCGTTCTGCTTCACGCAATCTTTGTAGTATTACTTGTTTTGCTGTTTGAGCAGCAACGCGTCCAAATGAATTAACTTTTTCGGATACCTCAACGATACCGCCAATTTCAGCTTTAGAGTCTATCTTCTTTGCATCAGTTAAGCTAATTTGCAAAAACTCATCTTCGACTGTATCTACAACTTCTTTAGAAACGTAAGCTGTTACTTCTCCAGTATTAAGGTTCATTGTTGCACGCACCTCTTGGTCACGATCACCATAATCACGTCGGTAGGCTGCAGCGAGTGCTTGTTCTACTATTTCCTGTACTACAGGTTCTGAAAGATTTTTTTCTTCAGCTATCGCACCAATTGACTGAGCCAATTGCTTAAAATCCATGTCCATAATTCTCTCCTTTTTTAACTATCAATTTTGGGCATTCAATGAAAAAATCCGACCTGCTTGGCCGGATACAAATGCATTATAGCCGTGAAGACAGTTTGTTGTCAATTCAACGGACAGTAGATCGGAGCATAAGTGATAGACTTTTACTCATGAGCAAAGCCTTAAAACACCTACTTGAACAATTCGAGCCAAACAATTACAAGCTCGAACTTTCTATAAATAAAAAAGATATGACATATTCCGGAAAAGTAAAAATTTCTGGCAAAAAAATCGGTCGGCCGACTAAACGAATTACTTTGCACCAAAAAGGACTTAAAATCACAAAAGCTGCCCTTACTTCTCACTCAAAACAAGGTGATAAATCTCATGAAGTAGCCAGAATTAATCTGCATAATAAGTTTGATGAAGTTCGTATTCACACCGAGGCCCAAATATACCCAGGAAACGTAACTCTAGATTTAGATTTTAATGGAATTATTACTAAGCAAATGGATGGCATCTATCCATGCACATTCACCGATGAAGGCGTTACTAAGCAATTAATTGCTACTCAATTTGAGAGTCACCACGCAAGAGAAGTTTTTCCTTGCATTGATGAGCCAGCCGCAAAAGCTACCTTTGATCTAAAGCTTTCGACTGATATAGACGAAGCTGTAATATCAAACACGCCGATTAAAAAACAAACTCAATCTAAAAAAGTACAATCAACTTGGTTCGAAACTACACCGATTATGTCCACTTACTTACTGGCTTTTGTAGTTGGAGACATGAAACATATTGAGAAAAGTACTAAGCACGGTACTAAAGTTAGAATCTACGCCACTCCACCTAATATCGAACACACAAAGTTTGCGTTAGATTTTGCTGTTAATTGTCTAGAATTTTACGAAAATTACTTTGACATTCCTTATCCACTAGAAAAATGTGATCATATTGCATTGCCAGATTTTGCTTCTGGAGCAATGGAAAACTGGGGATGCATAACTTATAGGGAGCAAGCTTTATTAATAGACGAAGTGCACTCGCCATTATCGATGAAGCAAAGAGTAGCCACAGTTATCGCTCATGAGTTAGCTCATCAATGGTTTGGAAATCTCGTTACAATGCGTTGGTGGACCGATCTGTGGCTTAACGAAGGATTTGCCAGCTGGATTGAATTCTTGGCTGTTGACCATATATTCCCAGAGTGGAAAATGTGGACTCAGCTACTTGTGGACGAACAACAAACTGCATTAAGACTAGATGCTCTTGAACACACTCACCCTGTTGAGGTTGCAATTAACCATCCCGATGAAATTCGAAGCATATTCGACACGATAAGCTACAGCAAAGGAGCTAGTGTCATACACATGTTGCATAATTATCTTGGAGCAGAGCCGTTCCAAGCTGGGTTAAAGCACTATCTAACTACACACGCTTACAAAAATACAGATACTATTGATTTATGGAGGGCTTTAGAAGAAATTTCCGGCAAACCGGTTATGGAATTCATGCACGCCTGGACTAGTACGTCCGGATTCCCACTCGTGACAGCTTATTTGATAGATAACAAATTAAAATTATCTCAGGAAAGATTTTACTCTAACCCTCTTGCTAAAAAACAATCACAATTGTGGCCTATAGACTTAGGGCTTCATGAAACTAAGGATTCGACTCCTATAATGCTGAATGATACAGAACTAGAAATTGAAGTATCTGATCCTGATAGGCTACTAATCAACAAGGGCAGCGCTGGATTTTACAGAGTTTCATATAACTCATCTCACTTACAAAAAATTGGTTCACAAATTACTAAAGGGCATGTACCTGCTGATGACAGACTTGGAGTTCTCGCTGATTTAATCGAAACCGCTAAATCCGGAAAGAGTTCTACCGCAGATGCATTAGAGTTTATATCGAACTTTAGGAACGAAACTAATTATGCCGTCTGGGATGTTATTGCTAGTTCGCTTGGAAGCATAAGGCTAGTTATGAACGACGAAGAACTTCGTGAAGCTATAAAACCTTTTACAAGAAAGCTTGTGGCAAATGAAATAGACCGCTTAGGCTGGAGTAATCAATCGAATGAATCCCATTTTGATCAGCTACTACGACCTATAGTCCTCGGCATGGCCGCGAGTGCCGACACTCCAGAAATTGTTGAGCATGCTAAAAAACTTTTTGAAAAAGCTCATAGCGTAGAAGATATCAATCCAGATCTTAGATCTGGCGCATCATCAAGTGAACTTAAGCGAGGCACCGTAATCGACCCAGATCTTAAAAGTGTAGTCTTTGGTACGGTAGCAAGACTTGGCGACGAAGACACATTTGATAAACTTTTGTCACTTTATGAAAAAGCACACTTAAGCGACGAAAAGGTTACTATTGCGGGCGCACTTACTGGCTTTAAGCAATCGGAGTTAATCGATAGAGCACTAGGGATGATTAAAACTGATGCTGTAAGGCTTCAGGATGTGTCATATTGGGTTGCATATAGTTTCATGAATAGACATGCGAGGGATGAAACGTGGAATTGGGTAAAACAAAACTGGGATTGGCTAGATGAAAGTCTAGGCTCTGACTTAAGTTTCTACCGGATGCCGATTTACGCAGCAAGAGTTATGAGTGATGAGTCTTTCATAAAAGAATACAAAGATTTCTTTGAGCCTAAACTATCGCCTTCTTTCGAGCGATCATACAGACAAGGTCTGGAAATGTTGCAATTCCAATGCGCCTGGAAAAAACGCGATTTCGACGAAGTTTTAAATTTTTTTAAACATCAAAAATAATTTCTACTTCATTATTAGTGACGCTAGCTGCAGCTAATTGGTAGTCAGATTGCCAGTTGTTTTCACTAACCCATAATTCCGCTGCAAAGGACATTTGTTTTAATTTATTTTTCGTAATGTAATCAAATCCAGAACCAAATTTATCCGATTTTCTAGTCTTAACTTCAACAAAATATATCGTGTTGGCTTTTTTAGCAACAATATCTATTTCACAATATTTAGTACGCCAATTGCGATTTAATACCTCAAAGCCTTTTTGTTTTAAAATTTTACACACCTCATGTTCCCCGCTGTCACCTATAAAAGTTGATGTGATCATAGAAATGCTGAAACGGGCTTAAAGCTTGTACGATGAAGCTTAGACGGTCCGTGAATTTTAAGTAAAGAATGATGGAGCGCAGTCCCATAACCTACATGTTTCTCAAATCCATAGAAAGGATAAAATTGTGCTGCTCGCTGCATGTGACTGTCTCGTAACACTTTTGCATAAATACTTGCTGCACTTACAATCGGGTGCAATGCATCTGCCTTAATAACAGTTTCAACGCGAGTATATTCTGGTGCACAGTAATTTATCGAACCGTCCATTATGATCTCATCATCAAAATTCGCACCTAGTGCAAGTAGCGCTCTACTTACGGCAATCTTCATAGCTTTTGTTAACCCAAACTTATCAATTTCAGAAGGCTCCACCCAGCCCTCGCCCAACTCACATGAATCAGTAATCTTATCTATGAACTGATTGCGCCTTATAGCGCTGAGCTTCTTGGAATCAGTAAGCCCATCAGGCAAATTTCCTACAGCTCTTGCTGCAACCACTAGCAATGGACCAGCCCACGCCCCTCTGCCAACCTCATCTATTCCAATTATCATATATACAATAATAGCAAAACACCTCCAGTTTGGAGGTGTTTATTTTATCTAAGAAATTATTTTATTCTTTTGCTGCTTCGTTATGAGCATCTAAAGCTGCTTGTGCTTTAGCTTCTTCAGCCGCTGCTTCCTCGGCTTTTTTAGCTTCAAGTGCTGCATGTTCTGCTGCTGCTTTTTCTTTAGCTTCCGCTTCTGCCTTTTCGGCGGCTTCATCTCTAACGGTATTAACTTTTTCTTTATCAAATGCCACATTGCCAAGTCTCGCTGACTTACCGGTTCGTTCACGCATATATGTCAAATAGTTTCGTCGTACTTTACTTCGCTTCGTAACTTCAACTTTTGTTACTAGTGGACTATGTAGTAAAAAGCTTTTTTCTACTCCTACACCACTTGCTAGTCTTCGAACAACAATTCGTGAGCTCAGGCTTCCCTTGCGATCGACTCTAATTACCAAACCTTGGAAAATCTGAATACGTTCTTTACCTGCTTCTTGAATTTTTTGGTGAACTTTAACAGTATCACCAGGTCGTACGTCAACGACCTCTGCCTTTTTTTGTCTCTCTTCGATAGTTTGAATAACTGATTGCATAACTCGGTAGATTCTACACGAACTAGAGAAGTAATGCAACTGTTAATTCATTTAAAACTATCAATATATTTTTCAAGAGTTACACTATTATCATGGATTATAACGAACTAGCTTTAAAACAACATAAAGACTTAAAAGGAAAAATCTATCTTCAGCTTAAAGATAAATTAGATTCTGCAGAAAAATTAAGCACCTATTACACACCTGGTGTTGCAGCAGTTTCTAGTTATGTTTCTGAGCACCCAGACGAAGCGAGAGACTACACATGGCTTAACAATAACGTTGCTGTAATCAGTGACGGTTCTGCTGTGCTAGGACTTGGCGATATTGGCCCTTATGGTGCGCTTCCGGTTATGGAAGGAAAAGCAATGCTCTTTAAGCATTTTGCAGATATCGATGCAGTTCCAATTATTCTTGACGTACATGATGTTGAGTCTATTATCTCAACAATTAAGGCAATAGCACCGAGTTTTGGGGGTATAAATTTAGAGGATATCGCAGCTCCTCAATGTTTTGAAATTGAAGAACGACTAAAAGACGTACTTCAAATACCTGTTTTCCATGATGATCAGCATGGTACTGCAATTGTTGTGCTAGCAGGACTCATAAATGCAATGAAAGTAGTAAATAAAAATCTTAACCAGTGCAAAATTGTATGTAGTGGAGTTGGAGCGGCCGGAGTCGCAATCATGAAACTCATAAAACTATACGCAAAAGATTCAGCCTTAATCGCAGTCGATAGCAAGGGAATAATTGATAGCACCCGCCAAGACCTTAACTCTACCAAGAAAAATCTAATTGATAAAAATATTATAAACGGAGATACAACTGGAACTCTAAATGATGCTCTAGATGGTGCTGATATTTTTATCGGTGTATCAAAAGGTGGACTTTTAAGTAAAGAAATGGTTCGATCAATGGCTGATAAAAGCATTATTTTTGCTATGGCTAATCCTGATCCAGAGATCCTTCCATCCGACGCCAAAGATGCTGGCGTCGCAGTAATGGCAACCGGTCGAAGTGACTTTCCTAATCAAGTTAATAATGCCTTAGCTTTTCCAGGAATTTTTAGAGGAGCACTCGATAATAAAGTTAGATCAATTACAGATGATCATAAAATCGCAGCTGCAAAAGTAATAGCATCACTTGTTGTTGACCCTAGTCCCAAAGAAATCATCCCTAGCGTCCTAGACGACCGACTAGTAGACGAAATAGCCCGAATAATAAAATAATACGCTTTTTAACCAACCACCCTATAGACTTCTTCTAGGGTTGTTTCGCCCTTAATTACTTGTAGCATACCGTCGTGTAGCATAGTTGTCATGCCACTTTTGACTGCCGCATCTTCTATTTTTTGAGTAGTTAGACCCTCAGGACTTGAAAGTGTCTGTCTAACGATTTCATTTAATGTAAATTGCTCACGTATGGCAATTTGTCCTTTAAAGCCAAATGGATTATCCGATGAACTACCTGCTTTATAAAGTTGTAGATTTTGTA
>JBFJNW010000038.1:0-6566 GCA_041617975.1 Saccharimonadales bacterium (SeqCode) | reverse complement strand
TTAAGGCTGTTATTAACCCGAATAATGCGGTGATTACTATCCCAGCTGTAAGTTGGCGTATTTTTCGATTGCTGTCATTTACGTTATCAATATTGCTAGATTTAATTAATATACTTGCACTCAAAAGCCACAGTAGAATAGCACTCATAACATGAAGTGACAGTATAATTTGCTGCATCATTACCCCATTATAGATTAGGTTGCCTTATTCGATGGTATTTTTCGTATTTGGATCATAAACGACAACTAAAATTTCTATCGCGGGATTGTACTCGTCCACAAATTGAAAACTGCCAGTTTCTTTGAATTCAACCTTCCAAGCTTCATCACCAGAAAAATCTCCTGATGATATATGCTCTTTTTCTGTCGAACCATGATCATGATGCAGACTACCTTGTTCGTCTTTAGTTGCAAGATGGTAAACTGTGCTACTGCTTCCTTTTGCATTGAACTGAACTGATTTTCCAACTTCAACTGCAATTTCAGATGGAGACGAACCGGCTTCGAATAGATCTACGCACACTGTGCCTTCGTCGCACACTGTTTTAAAACTGGTTTTATTATTGTTGTTCATACTCGAAACAAATGCGAAACCGATGCCAACAGCCAGCAATAACCCAATTATTACTATGCCGACTTTCTTGTTGCTTAAACTACTTGAGGGCATTAGTCCACCACCTCAACAGTTCCTATCATATATGGGTGCGGGGAACAGAAATATGTATACTCGCCAACTGTGTCGAAAGTAAAGCTATAACTCTCGCCTTTTTTTAGCAACTTACTGGCCTTAAAGTCATCGCTAGGGTTATCTGGAGTAATATCGTGTCTTGCGTCGTCTTGATTGGTCCATGTTACAGTAGTCCCTTTTTTGATTTGGATTTTTTGTGGCTGAAAGCTAAAGTTTTTAATTTCGACTTCGTTTGCCTGTATAGTTTCTGGGTTCTCTGATGATGTAGAATTAATAATTCCTTCGTCTGTTGAGCTTGTTGATGAATTGCTAGCTGTAGAATTTTGTGAATTATTATCATTTCCAGAGTTAGCTAGAAAAATAAACAATGCCAAAACTACAATTACTACTGCGATAGATATATATAATACTTTTTTATTAGCCATGATGTTATCTCCTTATTAAGAAATGAGGCGCGGTAGCTAATGCGTAGGCGCCTCATTTAAGTGTTAGCTAATTACTCTTATAAAGCAATAGGTTAACTGTTAGTTAGTAAATACTTCTGGATTTTGTTTAACAATAGCTCCGGCTAAAGTATCCGCAATTTTATTAGTTATTTGCTTGCGAGCTCTATCCTGGGCGTCGTATGATTTTGCATAATCACCTGCGCCATGAGCATCTACAGCCTCTTTAAGTAAGCCTACGTGCTCTGTAACAAGCTGAGCTACAGCTTCTTTAGGTAAATTAGGGTTGGCCTCGCTTAAGAAGGTTGATATAGCTTCTACATAACCATTCAGATTCTGTACGGCCTTATCCATCCCGGCTTGATCAGCAGATTTTGCTGCGACTGTATAGTCGACGAAGAATCCTATGTGACTAGCCCAAATTTCATAAAATCGTTCTCTTGCTGAATCACCATATACACTACCTATAGCATCCGCAAGTTCATTTGAGTTTCGGTCAAGAGATGCTGCCGCTTCTTTAAAAGTTGGATCTCCATCAAAACCCGCTCTTGTAGCTGCGCTTGCAAGATCTACGTGCTCAGATTCAAGATTATTCAATAATGCTCGCAAGTCCGCTGCTTTTGTGTCAGTCGCTGGAATCGATGCAGATGCCTCATTTACTACTTCGGCGTCTTTATTATTAGACATATATCCAATGCCAGCACCAATTGCTAATCCTACTACGAGTGTGACTACAGCAATGGCAACATTTCCTTGTGAATTTTTTAATATACTCATTTTCTTACTCCTTAAATTAATTACATTTACAATTATATATTATTTACTTTACTAAGTAAACATAATTGTATACTATACTTAGCATCATGCCTGAGTCAAGTAAATTTCCAGATTTTAACAATACCGACTTTAACCTAGATGAAGTTTATACCTACCATGTTGGTAGACTAGAGTCAGCTTCACACCGTGCTATGCGTGCTTTTAAGGATGACTATTTAAAGCAATATGGCCTTACCGCCATGCAATGGTACATAATTGGCACGATCCATGATTCTGGAGAAAAAGGTATGAGAATAACCGATATAAGTAAGAAGCTTGGAACTACTTTAGGGTTTATGACAAATTCAGTAAATTTATTAGCATCTAAAGACATTCTTATTAGGCTTGATAACGAAAGCGACAACCGATCCAAGCATGTCGTGCTAAACAGTTCATTCAAGAAAACATGCATTGAAATAGAGCTAGGGCTAAGAGAAAAGCTAAAGCGTCATATTTATAAACAGATAAGCCCTGATGACCTAAAATCATACATAAAAACTCTCAAGTCATTGTCAGAGATAAACTCATCTAATTGAAGTTAATGTACGACGTTAAGCTAGTCTGATTTCTTATTGACTCTATATAAAATCTCATGTTATTATTAAGAAGTTACTTAAACGTTTAATAGCAGGGAAGTGTTCTTATGGAATTATCAAGCAATGACCAAGAGCTTATCAAAACCATGAATCTTCTTGCAGATGAAACTAGATACAAGATGTTTCAAATTCTTGCAAGAGATTCTGAGCTTTGTGTTTCAGAAATTGCTTCACTGCTCAATGTTTCAGTTCCAGCAATATCTCAGCAATTTAGGGTTTTCGAACTTAGTGGCGTAGTTACTAAAAAGCGAAACGGGCAAAAAATTTGCTACGAGCTTAAACGTGACAGCCCACTACTGAAGAAATTTGAATTACTTAGCAATTAATAGGAGGATAATATGTCATCATCAGCAAACATAACAATATATAGCACAGCAACTTGTGGTTATTGCAAAATGCTCAAGGGCTACCTGCAAGAACACAAAATAGAGTTTAGTGAAAAACACGCTGACCAAGATCCAAAAATAGCCCAAGAACTATATGACAAAAGTGGCCAGCTGGGTGTACCTTTTACTGTAATCGAAAAAGACGGTAAAGAAGAAGCTATCCTCGGTTTTGATCGTGCAAAAATCAACGAAGTATTGGACATAAAATAATGAAGGCAGTATACAAAGATACAGTAATTGCTGAAGCGCCCAAAGACGAATTGATATACATTGAAGGAAATTGGTATTTTCCTATGTCCGGCGTTAATCAAGAATATATAACTAAAAGCGACACGCAATATACCTGCCCCTGGAAGGGTGACTGCCAGTACTACAACGTAACTGTAGGCGGAAGCACGTCTGAAGATGCCATGTTTGGCTACCCTACTGCAAAAGATTCTGCTATTGACAGAGTAAAGCATGATTTTCGTAATCACGTAGCGTTTTGGCAAGATGTATCGGTTAAAGAATAAACAATTTAAATTAGTTGCTAAAGCGTTTTTAGTTCTAGCTATTATTTTTGCAGGATTTGGAATTCTTAAAATTGGTAAAAATGAATCACTTAATTCGAAATCAATAATTAATGAAACACGATCAGAATTAAACGGTTTTGATATAAGTAGCGATAGACCGCATTCTATTGCGATCGATACCATTGTGAGCGGTGGTGTCGGTCGTGATGGAATTCCGGCAATAGATAACCCAAAATTTGTAACTGCATCAGATTCAATACTTGATAAAAATGGACTTGGTATTCTAACAACTGTCGATGGGGTTTCACGATTTTATCCTTATGCGATATTGGATTGGCATGAAATAGTTAACGATAAAATAAATGACAAATATTTTGCAGTTACCTATTGCCCACTTTGTGGATCTGCATCAGTTTACGACAGGACCATAGATGACGCTATTGTTCGTTTTGGTGTAAGCGGACTGTTACGCGAGTCAAATTTACTAATGTACGACGATCAAACTGAGTCACTCTGGTCGCAATCTACGGGACGGGGTGTATTGGGTGATCGTAATGGCTACACCCTTACAAGACTGTCAACTCAGCTCGTTACGATGCAGGAAGCTATAAATGCACACCCTGATCTGCAAATACTTAGCACTGATACAGGTTTCACGCGTCAATATGGCTCAACTCCTTATATAGGTTACGACGAAACTGACGATCTTTATTTTGATATATCAGTAAATGACAAAAGACTACCAGCAAAAACAGTCATGTACGCTTTCATTTACGAAGACAAAGCATTCTCTATTCCACAAGACAAGCTATCTAAAAATCAGTCAATTACCGTTTTTGAGAATGGACTAGAAATTACCCTAATGAAAAATGAAAACGGTGAAATATCTACAGAAATCAGCGGCACTAACGTTTTAGGCTACTTTGAAATGTGGTTTTCATGGGCAACTCAACATAAAGATAATGGAATCTTAATAACGATTTAGTATTTATAGACTTTTTTCTCTTCTAAAAAAGAATTCCATCCAGGCTTCGAAATTTTTTTGGTAGCTTGGCTTTTCTGGCGCACTAACAGTGTTTGACTCTAGATCCAGCGGCTCAGAACTATATTCTCTAGCAACATCGTCGGCTACCAAAATTAAGGTTTCGCCCGCGGCTCCCTTGCTGAATTGTTTACGAGCAGCGAGTTCTAGATACTGATCAGTCTCATAATAAAGATTTCTGAGCTGTAATGTTTCATTTTCTAACTCTTTTACTAAATTTTCTTGTTCTAGTCGAGAAAGATCTTGTTGCAATTCATAGTTTGATTGAATGACCCCAATACTATTCCAAGTAACCAAAATAGCAATAGCAATAAATACTTGTAGCCCCAACACTCTTACGTCGCGCAAGCTTTTTGTGTATTTAATCAACGCACCTATTAATTGCTGAATGTAGTCCTTCATTTCTTTCCAGCTCCAGATAAATCAAGAAACACTAACGCAAACGATAGCAAAAATCCTACAGACAGGAGTATTGTCGCGATAAACGGACCTTCAGAAAAATAAAAAACTGCCAAAAACAGCATGATGGGAATCGAACCAAGTAGCCTAACCAACAAAGACAATCCAAGCTTGTGGGTTACATAGAAATACATCACAAATAATGTAACTACTAGTAGTAATGACACAATAAAAGGCTGGCTAGCGATTTGTCTCCAAAGACTTGGTTCTGTTGTAGACACTTCTGATGACGCAAATATAAACATTAGTTTTAATTATGACATGAACTCTTAAAGAGATATAGCAAAAGAACCGCATTCAATATAAATGCGGTTCTTTTAGGTAGGCAATTTTTCTAACAGAATGGGCAATCGCCTGATTCTTTTTTTGCTTCCATTTTTGCAAGCATTGCTTTTGCTTCATCTGCAGCACTTGATTCATCTTTTTTAGTTGAATCATTCTGCTTTTTCTTTGCTTCGTCTTTTGTTCCAAGTCCTAGCATTTTTTCTATTCCTTTTTTTATTTTTGTAAGTGTTTGTTTTAACTTAACAAACACATTATATACCGCTTTTGCTTTATTGTCAATATATATTATTGGTTGTCTTTATTTTCTCCCATATTTTTAATTATTGCTGACAGTTTTTTTGGCGTAATGTTAACCTTTAAAAAGTACCCTTCGGCTCTGTCATTAATCTCTCTGGTTATCATATCGTCTTCGCTTAAATTTGTTAGCACGATAATATGGTGGTTGTCTCTGTCAAACTTCGGCGACGCAATTGGGTCGCGCAATGTAGATAAAATTTCTAAACCTGTAACGTTGGGAAGCATGAGATCCAGAAGTACTAGGTCATACTTACCGGTTTGAGCTTCATCAAGTCCCTTTTGGCCGTCACCAACTACGGTTACATTAAAACCTTCATGTTTTAATATATCCGCATACATCTCCGCAATAAATTGCTCGTCTTCTATTAATAAGATATTTTTATACATAACTGTTCTTAGTGTAGTACATATTGTTAAAGTTGCACATCACTACTCGCTCAAACCTTTTACTAGAGGCAAGGTTATTGTAAAAGTACTACCTTTGTCTAATTCGCTTTCAGCAGTTATGCTTCCGCCGTAATTTTCTATCATAACTTTTGAGGAATATAGCCCAATTCCTGTACCACCAAAATCGTACACCAATGTAGATGTCCCTCTATGAAATTTCGTGAATAGTTTAGGCAACTCTTCTTTGCTAATTCCTATTCCGTTATCTATAACCTTAATTATCGCCGTGTTATCTTTCACCTCACTGAATAATTCAATTTTTCCACCCTCTTTAGTGAATTTTAACGAGTTATCTAAAATATTCCATATAGCACTCCTAAGATGCGGGGCACTTATAGCAACTCTGGTCTTCTCGCCCGAATAATTACTACTGAATTCAATTTTTTTGCTTTCAGCAGTTTTCTTAAAATCCATAGTGATTCTATCTAAGAACACTGCTAAATCCACATCAGCATCTTCTTTTATTTGCTCGCCTAGCTCAAATCTTGAAATCGTTAGCACGTCTTCTGCAAACATTTCTAAGCGTTTAACGCTGGTGCTAATTTTAACGATTATGTTATTCATCTTTTCCGGGTCGTTTGCGAAAAGCTCTGCA
>JBFJNW010000037.1:0-6641 GCA_041617975.1 Saccharimonadales bacterium (SeqCode) | reverse complement strand
CTTTAATGTTGAAACAAGATGTATATCACCAGTCTTCTGCTCTTTTTCATAAACTTCAGCTACAAACTTTTCAGCTGTTTGATCCAAAAAAGTTGTTTCGGAAGTATTATTATTCTTTATTTCTGTGCCTGGGCTAGCTTTTGCTGCGCCTACAATAAGTTCACCGAATTTACCTAATTGATTTTGAATATCTTTACGCTGTTCATCGCTTACGTTATCTGGCAGCTTAGATATAAAAACAATAACTTCAGATTGACTGTCTTCTGAATTCTCGTCATCAGCATCAATCGGTTCCTTAAAAGAAACTCCACCTTCTTTATTTTCCTCTTTTTCATACCCTTCTGGGTACAAAACTGAAAACTGTTCTGAATCGTATTGTGTTAATTTGATATTTGATGAACCAAAAACCTGTAAAGCTAAAAATACACCGACAATCGTAACTAAAATTAACGCCGGAATCCCAAACAAAAATAGTTTTTTCTTTTTGGATTTAGGTTTTTGCGCCAAAGCAGCTGCAGTTGTTTCTTCCATCGAGCCAACTACTGGTTGTGTAGCAGGTGTGGTTATTGCATCTGGTGCAGTTGCACTTTCAGCAGTTGCTGTTGCTAGCTCAATGTTTGTCGAAGCGTCCGGTGTTGAAGTTTCAGGACTAGGACTAGTTGCTGAATTAGATGAGGCTATTGTTTCTGTTGGGCTAACTTCAGAGGAAACTTCTGCATTTGGTACACTTTCATCTTCAGTTGCAGTGTTAGTTTGTTGGGCTGATTCAATTGACTGAACACCCCCTTGAGTCGACGGCTGTGTGGAAGGATTAGAATTTTCGACTACATTAGCAGGGTCTTGTTGCGATTCTACGCTTTCTACAACTTCAGGCTCGGTTGCTAATTGATTGTTATCTAATGCTGGCTGATCGTTTTCTGCAGGCACTGGAGGCTCAGGAGCCAATTGAGTGTCTGATTGCTGTTCAGGTGATTCCAGGGATGAATTCAGAGAATCTTGAGCTTCAGCCGGCTTGATAGGCTCCTGTGGGCTATCGCCATCATTAGCAGTAGGTTGATTTTGTTGATTTGGATCCATGAAATTCCTTTACTTGTTGTAGCTGAGTATAAAGTGGAAATTAAATAAGCTCAAGCGTTTTAAAAAAGCACGCTGACTTTATCGTGTAATTTTTTAGCAAAAACTTCATCAGTGCTGCCTAGCAATCCCATTCCCCAAACATTTTCCTCAAACATTGCCTGCATAATTGCTATTATTCTATTTTTCGATACCGCCCTGATTCTATCTGGTACCGAATAGAAATCTTCAATTTCTTCATCAAAAAAATACCTTTGACTGTAGCTATTTGCAGTGCCTGAAACGGTCTGTCCACTCCTCTGGTATCTACCTAAAGCATATTGTTTTGCGGCAATGATATCGTCGTCGTTCATATGCCCATCAAAAACATTCCTAACTTCATTAATAACAATTCCGTACAACGCTTCAACATTTTTTGGCATAACTTGAGCGCCAATCCACCAGTTACTGCTATCTCTGGTCTGACCATAGCCTGAGCTCATGCTGTAAACTAACCCCTTTTCACGGGCTGTTCCTAAAATTCTTGAGTATAAAGTTTCAGTAAGCATCATATTAAGTAGGCTCAATGCATCGATTTCAGGATCTCGCATTTTGCGGTTCATAAATGTATCTATATAAAAGTATAAATTGTCTACTGTTTTGTTTTCTATAACCAGTGGACTGGTTAGTAGACGAGGTACTTCGTGAGGCAATTCTAATCTGTTTTCACCTTCACTGAGTTCTAGATTTCCTAAGTAATCTTTTATGATTTTTCGTCGTTTCGGTGGTATTTTTCCGGCAATTACAAATCGCAGATTCTGAGTAGTATGTGTTGACGCGTAATGAGCCTTAACGTCATCGAGTAACACATTTTCCATTTCTCTTAATCGCTCTTGGTCAGTTAGCACGCAAAAGCCAAATGCTTCCCTCAGCGCTAAACTTAAATGACGGAAATGACTATTGCTTCTGGCGGTAAGCTCTTCGCGTACATTTCCAAATTCTGCCTTAAATTCTTCTTCTAAAAACAAAGGCTTTGTTATAGCAACACCGAGTAGATCCAGTATTCTGTCCCATTCAAAATCAGCACACTCAGCCTCATAGGTTATGTCGTAGGCTCCCGTGCTAGCGTTACAATACGCTCCGTTCTTCTCAAACTCTGCCTGAAACTTGCGCGCTTTTGGGATTAATTCGTTAGCACCAAGCAGAACATGCTCCATCAGATGAGGCGTTTCCCACTTTGACTTTGGGACTAAGTATTCCCCCGCCCTAAAATTATACTCAAAAGTCATAACAGAGGCATCAGGAACATGGATCAATAGGCCTTTTGCCCCGTTTTTAAGAACTAATTCGGTAACACTGTGCTTCATGCAATTATTAGCCGCCTATTTTCGATTTTTCTTGCGGCGTTGTCGTTCAGCTTTTCTGGTTTTTTTACGAACAACTTTAGATTTGGTTTTAATGGTAGCTGATTGTTTTGCTGGTATAAAATCAACTTCTTCAAAATCATCAGCATTGATAATTCTATCAGCATTATCGACTGACGCTCGTGCTGCTCGAGTTAGCTCAGTGTCAGTTGGGCTATTTAAGTCCTCTGCGTCGATTGGCTGCGCATTAAACAATGTCCGAACAACATCATGCCTAAGCACATTTTGCATTTCTTCGAATAGTAATTTAGCTTGACGGCGATACTCAACCAGCGGGTCACGTTGTCCAACGCTAATCCAGTGAATACCTTCTCGCATGTGGTTCATACTTTCTAGGTGCTGCATCCATAGGTTATCTAGAATCTGCAAGTAAATGTCACGTTCGATTTTGCGCATTATCTCATCTGTAAACGCAGCTTCACGAGTTTCGTAGAGTTCATGAGCTTCTGTTTTCAAAGTCTTGCCAAAAGTATCGGCTGGGCTATCAAACAATCTATCAAGTGTTGGTTCGTCAAACGGAAACACTTCTTTAACGATATCTTCGAATTTATCGCTAGTTAGTAGCGGCGAGGATGCTAAAGCTTCTACTTCTTCGTCAATGAAGGCTACAATTCGTTTTTTGATATCACCTTGCTTAAGAATTTCGCGTCGCATCGAGTATGTAGCTTTTCGGTGACGGTTCATTACGTCATCATATTGAACGACGTTTTTACGCATATCGAAGTTGAAGCCTTCAACTTTTTTCTGTGCACTTTCTAGGCTTTTAGAAATTACGCGGTTTTGAATAGGCACATCATCATCAACGCCAAGTCTTTGCATAATGCTAGAAATTTTGTCTCCACCAAAAATTCTCATCAAATCATCTTCGGTACTCACAAAGAACTGTGAGGAACCAGGGTCACCCTGTCTTCCAGCACGACCTCTAAGCTGGTTGTCTACACGCCTAGATTCATTTCGCTCTGTACCGTAAACAAATAGACCACCTAATTTTTGCACGCCGTCACCGAGCACAATGTCGGTACCACGACCAGCAATGTTAGTTGCGATGGTTACTGAGCCTTTTTGACCAGCTTTGGCAACAATTGCTGCTTCACGCTCGTTGTTTTTGGCGTTAAGTAGTTGATGCTCAATCTTTTCTTTTTTGAGCAACTTACTGAGTAGTTCGTTCTTTTCGATCGATGCAGTACCAATTAGAACCGGCTGGCCTTTTTTATTTAGCTTTTTAACTTCTTTGGCGATCGCCTTAAACTTACCAAGTTCTGTTTTATAAATACGATCTGGTCTGTCGTCACGAACTACTGGTTTGTTTGGTGGTATTTCAACTACATCGAGTTCATAGATCTGATGAAACTCTTCTTGTTCAGTTACGGCCGTTCCAGTCATTCCAGAAAGTTTGTCGTAAAGTCTAAAGTAATTCTGGAAAGAAATTGTAGCAAGAGTCATGGATTCTTCTTGGACTTCTACCCCTTCTTTAGCTTCAATAGCTTGATGAAGACCTTCATTGTATCGTCGCCCTTTTAGAAGTCGTCCTGTAAACTCATCTACAATTACGACTTCGCCGTCACTAGTAACTACATAATCTTTGTCGCGCTTAAATAACGCCTGAGCCTTCAATGCTTGTTCAAGGTGGAAGATAGTTCGAATATTCTCTGTTCCATACAGATTTTTAATTCCTAAAATTTTCTCTATTTTCTCTACTCCATCGTCTGTCAGTACTACGGATTTTCTTTTTTCATCAACATCATAATGGTCGTCTCGTTTTAGATTTCTTACAACTTTAGAAAATTGAGAGTAAGATGCACCACTGGTTGTAGATGGTGCAGAAATAATCAATGGCGTTCTGGCTTCATCAATTAAAATGGAGTCAACTTCGTCAACGATTGCATAATGAAGTTCTCTTTGACGTAACTGCTCTTCTTCTCTAACCATGTTATCGCGCAAGTAGTCAAAACCATATTCGTTATTGGTTCCGTATGTAATGTCAGCGTTGTAGGCCTCTTGTCTGGTGCAAGGCTTCAGGTGCCTAAACCTATCGTCATCATGCGATTCATCGTCAAAGTTTTTGTCATATATAAAAGATGCGTCTGGCATTATTACCGCCACACTTAGCCCCAGGAAGTCGTATACCGGAGCCATCCAACCCACACCAATTCGAGCAAGATAATCGTTAACAGTTACTAGATGTGCGCCCTTGCCAGTAATCGCGTTTAAATAAAGTGGTAAGGTGGCAACGAGAGTTTTACCTTCTCCGGTCTTCATTTCTGCAACATTTCCTTCGTGCAATACCATTCCACCAATTAGCTGCACATCAAAATGTCGCATACCAAGAGTTCTGTCAGATACTTCGCGAACTGTTGCAAATGCGTCTGGCAAAATCGCATCTAAAGATTCTTTCTTTAGTCTTTTGCGGAATTTTTCCGTTTGCTCTTTGAGCTGTTTGTCGCTCATTTTTTTATACTTTTCTTCTAGAGCATTAATCTCTTTAACGCGCTTTCGCATGCGCTTTAAAGTTTTGGCTTGCGGATCGCCAAGTACACGCTTAAAGACCTTGTTCATTATAAGTTTGTTACCCTTTCCTCACCCCTAAAAATCTGGTATTTCAGTCACTGCTGACAATAGCATACATTCTACCGTAAATCACGACGAGATGTAAGAGCTACAAATTTTATTTTACATTTCTGGTTCAATTGCACGTCTACGCATGCGCGCTAGGACCTTGTGGTGCAATTTTTTATGAGTGTGTTTAGCCTTGTATTTCTTGAGTTGATTCTTTAGTTTTGCCTCAACAATATCTACAGCAGCAAATGGATTAACCGTAGTTTCCTTAGCTGTTAATGTTTCTTGCTTTAGTTTTAAAACAACTTCTGCGGTGTGCTGAGCTTTGCTTTTACTTTTAGATTCTTTAATAAACACTTCTGCGTGCGCAGACTCACGGGCAGACTTCGGCAAAAATCTATCGAGCTTGGCGATTTTTTTATCAATATATTTCTTAAGCTCTGGTGTTACTGTTGTGTGCACTCCACTTAGTTCATACTTAATCATAGTACCCCCTATTATTAATTAAATCTGTTGAGCGCCATTCATGTACGGCTTCAAAACTTCTGGAACATCAATTTTACCATCTTGTGTCTGATAATTCTCTAATATAGCTATCAAAACTCTAGTTGTTACAGCAGTTGCATCGTTGTTATGTGCCACTTCTTTGCCGCCATCTGATAAGTTTATTTTTGTTCCAAGACCCCTAGATTGATAGTCTGTCAACCAATCAGCACTATGTGTCTCACGGTAAGCGTTTTGACCAGGCATCCATGTTTCTATGTCTACGCCACGTGCATTTGGCCCACCCATGTCATATGTGCACTTTAAGACAACTTGGTAAGCAAGCCCAAGTTGCTGCATTATGAACTCCTGAATTGCGACCATAAGTTTGTGCTCACCTTCTGATTGCACAGATGTACTAAAGCTTTCCATTTCTAGTTTGTCGAAATGGTGTGTTCTAATGATCCCTCTGGTGTCTTTGCCTGCACTGCCTACCTCGCGGCGAAAAGAAGTCGAATGCCCTAAAAACCTAACTGGGGTTTGAGTCTCATCAAGAGCTTGACCCATAAAGTATGCAGCCATTGAATGTTCTGCGGATCCAATTAGCCAAAGATCATCGTTGGCAAGTTTAAAGGTTACGTCGTCAGGTTTTAGTCGAGCGGTTTTTGCATAAGCGTCAGTTCTCATCATCATGGGTGGCATTAAAAGTTCGAATGGTTTTGTAGAAATTCCATGAAGATCGTTTTCTTCAATAATTTGTGCAATTGTTTCTTCGCTGGTTAGCAGATCCATCACGTAGGAATTAAGTGCAAACTGCATGCGCACCATACCCTTTTGTAAAAATGCAAACCTGGCACCACTAATTGCTGCCGCTCTTTCTTGATCAATAAATTCTGTCATGTCCCAGTGAGCTATAGGTTCAAAATCAAACGATGGCTTTTCGCCCCAAGTTCGTAGCACGACATTGTCTTCTTCGCTATTGCCGACCGGCACGCCCTCTGATGGCATATTTGGAACTCTAGTAAGTAACTCTTCGTATTCCTTGGATATGCTCGCTAATTGATGATCGAGATCCGCAGACAATTCCTTTAAAGTTTTCCCAGCAGCAATTTGCTCGTCGCTTGG
>JBFJNW010000036.1:0-6758 GCA_041617975.1 Saccharimonadales bacterium (SeqCode) | reverse complement strand
TAAAAACCAACTTACACCTAATAAAGATCTTCTAAAAAGCATTAATTTAAATACAGCATACGGATCCGTACAGTTATAGTGCAATAACGTTGCAGGACTTCATGAAGTGGTCTACTACTACGTCTGCGTCGGTGGTGGTTATAAATGTTTGATGGCCTTGCAAGAACTCGGTTAAGGCTTTTCGACGGGCTCCGTCTAGTTCACTAAACACATCATCTAGTAATAGTATTGGTTTTTTATCCCGGGCTTTTTCTACCAGACTTAATTCAAGCATTTTAAATCCTAAAACCAGTGTTCTGGTTTCGCCGCGTGAGGCAACATCTGCAACGTTTTTATCAGAAAATAATACTGATAAATCGTCTCTGTGTGGACCAAATCCAGTAAAGCCACGAACTAGGTCATGCGACAAACCTTTTTCTAGCATCTGAAGCATATGTGACCCGTAATTATTTATCGCCACTTTTGAGCTGTACGACACGCTAATAGATTTTTTATGTCCTGCGACTGATTTATAATAATTATTAATCTCTTTGTTTAGCTCGCTAACCAGAGTCATTCGGGCATCGGCAATTTGTCCGCCAAACTCACTCAGGCGCAAGTTCCATACAAACAACTCATCTTTTGAAATACTTTTTTGTTGTTTAAGTAGCGTGTTTCTTTGAAGCAATATTCGTTCGTAATTTCGCAGGGTGCGCGAATAGTGGGGGAGCGTGCGTTGAAGCATGGTGTCTAGGAAGCTGCGTCGACGTTCTGGTGAGCCGGTAAGCAACTGAAGGTCAGTCGGTTCGAATAACACAATTGGCACCGTGTCAGCCAGCGTAAGACGCTTTTTGGTTACGTCTTCCAGTTCAAAAGTTTTTAATGTGCGGATGGACTCGTTTGCCTGAAGTTTTAATACTCTGGTTAATCCGTCGTTAAGTGCATCGATTCTTGCCCAGTCTTTACCTTGCTGTAATAAATCTTTGTCTTTTGCTCTGTAAGATTTTCCGGTTCCCACAACAAGCAAAGCTTCAAGTAAGTTGGTTTTACCGCTGGCGTTTGGTCCCACGATTATATTTACACCTGGCTCGAACTCAAACGAAGAGTCGTCGTACGACCGAAATTGCTGCAGTCGCAAATCTTGAATCATAACTATATTGTAAACGTTTAGCTTTTAAGCGGCATAACGATGTGGATATAATCATCGTTTGCTGGATCACTAAGTTGAGAAGCGTCCAATTTTCCGTTAAAAGATAGAGTTACGCTAGATCCATGAAAAACATTAAGTGCGTCCAGCACGTACCTGGAGTTAAGTGTAATTGAGCCTTCGCCGGTTACTTCTGCGGTAGCCGCAGCGGTGTTATCGCCAACTTGTGAGGCAATAGATGTAATACTCAGTTCTTTCTTTTCTTCGTCTGTTGTAAGCGTAATGCTGCCTGCGCTCTCTCTTGCAAACAAACTAGAAACCTTAGTAATGTTTACAAATTCTGACTTGCTCATGGTCGCACTGTGTTCAAAGCTAGAAGGAATTAAGTTTCGGTAATTTGGGTATTCGCCGTCAATCATCCGAGTTATTAGCTCTACATCACCAACCCGGAAGCAAACCTGTTGCTCGTCATAAGTCACCTTAACTTCGTCTTCGTCATCAGGCATTATGCGTAGTAAATCTTGCATTGCGTTCGCTGGAAGCAGCAAATTAACGTCGTCAGTTGTTTTCATAACTTTTCTTTCAGCCAAGCGGTAGCTATCAGTTGCTACAAAATAAAGTTCGCCCTCTAGTGTGTGCATATAAATTGCGGTCAATACTGGTCGTGCTTCGTCACTAGACGCCGCCACGATCACTTGTTGCATGGCGTCTTTTAATACTTTGGCATTAATGTTTAGGGTCGTGCCTTTTGTGATGTCTGGCATAACAGGGAAGTCTTCTGCCGACACACCATTTATTGTGGATTTGTATTTATCGGTTGCGATATGAAGTTTGTTGTCTTCAAGCTCAAGGTCAATTACTCCACTTGGCAAGCTTGTAACAAAATCCTGCATAAGCCTAGCGGGGACTGTAATTGATCCTTCGCTAGCTATTTTTGAACCTATGTGATGAGTTATTGCAATGTCTAGGTTTGTAGCTGCAATGCTTAATCGATTGCCGACTGTTTTTAGTAATACGTTCGAAAGTATCGGCAGCGTACTTTTGGTATTAGCCGTTCTTGCCACACTAGCTAGCGCTCGACTTAGGTTTTCCTGTGTTACCTGCAACTTCATTTTTACGCTCCTTTATTATTAAGTATATATAAGTAGTAGTAGTTATAGGGCCTGGGGATACTGTGTACAAGTTTATTTAACAGATCAGAAATCCTATTTACGGTGTGGGAAACTGAACACATAAAGTGTGCATGGATGCTGGTATAACTTGACCCGATATTTCCCAAAACGTCCGTAACCTGGGGATTTGTGTATAAACCCATCATGTTATCCACGTTGCTTCGGGAGGCTTTTACACAGCTTGTACCACCAAAATTATGCATATAAATGCTCCTTAATTTCGCTTATCGCAGCTTTTAGGTCTGGGTCAAAGCTAGATTCTTTTTCTATTTTGTCGACAGAATGAATGGCAGTTGTATGGTCTTTTCGGCCAAGTTCACGAGCAATTTTCGGGAAACTTAAGTGCAGTTCGCTTCTTAACATGTACATTGCTACTTGCCGCGGCACTACTATGTCTTTGTCTCGCTTTGGTCCTAAGATATCTTCCATTTCTATATGAAAGTGCTTTGCAGTGCGTTCAATAATTTGCTTTGCGCTAACGTGCTTTGGACGGGCTTGTTTGCCTCCAAGAAGTGATTTTGCAATGCCAAGCTCTGGTTCTAGTCCACGCATGTCACAAAAGGCCAGTAGCTGATTAAGCGCACCTTCTAGCTCACGGATGTTGGTCTGAACCAGGTTTGCCAAAAAGTCCACAACGTCCGGAGCCAAAACTACACTATGTCCGGCGGCCTTGGTTTGGACAATCGCACACCTGGTTTCAAAATCTGGGTTTTGCATATCTATAGACATACCCCAGGCGAATCGTGATTGAAGCCTTTCCTCTAGGGTAGGGATGTCTCTAGGGGGTTTATCGCTACTTATAATAATCTGCTTGTTGGCTTGGTGAAGTGCATTAAAGGTGTGGAAAAATTCTTCCTGGGTCTTTTCTTTGCCGGCAATAAACTGAATATCATCGATTATAAGCACGTCCGCACTTCGGTAGTGTCCTGCAAAGTCGGTGTTTTTCTTGTACCTGATTGCATCTAAGAACTCCTGCACAAACTGCTCGGTAGATACATAAACAATTCGTGCCTCAGGATTATTCTTAACAACTTCGTTTCCAACAGCCTGAATTAGATGAGTTTTGCCAATTCCAACCCCACCATATAAAAAGAGCGGGTTGTACTTACTGCCAGGGCTAGTGGCAATTGCCTGACAGGCTGCGTATGCAAGCTCGTTTGCTGATCCAACAATAAAGTTTTCAAAGGTATATTTTTCGTTTACGCCTTGGCGATAGTTGTGGGTAAGCGCCGTTCTGCGCTGAGGCTGTGCCTTTTTGGCGCCACTTCCAGTAGCTTGGCGCTTATTAATAAGTACATCATCGTTGTCGGATGACTTTTTCTTGGGGGTGATTGATGAGTTGATCTTGTACTCTACGGTAATTTTGTCCAAACCATTCTTTTTAAGCACATCAAGCACTAGCTGGTTATATTTGCGCTCGAGTTGTTGCTTTATAAAGACATTAGGTACGCCAATCACCATAAGTTCGTCGTTGCGACGCAGCAGGCGAGTGTTCTTAAACCAGGTTACAAAACTAGCGCGTGAAACAGACAGCTCGATTTCTCCTAGTACTGCTTGCCACAAACTGTCTTGCATTACACTCCCTCTTAATCTGTCAGCAATTCCGGCTATCCGGTCGCTTTGTCTATATCAATATAGCAAAGAAACCAAAGTTTTCCACAGAAAATATTTCGAACCAGCTAAAAAATGCCAAAATCAGGCCAAACAGGGGTGATTTTGTACACAGCCATAAAGTTCAACCGTAAATCTGTGGATAAACAATAAAAATAGGTGGATAAGTGCTGTGTTTTGTCGGTATAAATATTGTTAATTTCACGCTATTTTGTAATCTTTCTAACACATGTTGAAATATAAAACCTGATAGTGTAAGTCCAGTTATCTTGACAACAGAGGTCATTATCTGTAGAATACGCCTCTATGCCTAAGAGAACATTTCAACCAAAAGCTCGTAAGCGCGCACGTCGCCATGGATTCATGGGACGAATGGCTAACCGAGCGGGAAGATCACTACTAAAGCGCCGCCGAAATAAGGGCCGCGCAAAGCTTTCTGCTTAAGTTTTGAATCGTGCATCCCCAAAAACGACACTCTAAACAGTGTCGTTTTTTAAGCATCTCAAATATACTGTTAGGGTAGTAATACTTATGATTTCTAAAACTCACCGATTCCACGGCTACGGCAGCCTCAAATATGTTTACCGTCACGGCAAGGTGGTTCGTGGTCCACTTTGCGCGATTAAGTTCGACCGTAACCCACGCCGCGATTCTTACCGCTTGGCGGTCGTAGTTAGCAAAAAGGTCAATAAATCGGCCGTGGTCCGTAATCGCATCAGACGACGCGTTTTCGAGGTGGTTCGACATTACGAACCGAGAATTAACGACTCCTACGACATGGCAATCACCGTTTTCCACGATTCAGTCGCAACCATGCCCCACGAAGAACTAGACACCATGATCCGCACGCAGCTTTCGCAGGCAAAAATTATCTAGGGCTACTCCAGAGGGGGATCACCGTGGTATCATTGATGCTATATGTTTGAGTTTTTCATAGTTAAGCCGATTTTCAACTTGCTCGTTTTTGTGTATGCCATTTTACCTGGGCATAACTTTGGTTTAGCGATTATTATTTTTACAATTATTGTCCGCTTCCTGATGTGGCCGCTAATCAAAAAGCAGCTTCACCACGCCAAGGCAATGCGTGAGCTTCAGCCAGAGATAAAGCGCATCAAAAAAGCCTCCAAGGGCAACCGCCAACAGGAGTCAATCATGCTGATGGCGCTCTACAAAGAGAAAGAAATCAGTCCATTCGGTACCATCGGAATCTTGATAGTTCAGTTGATCATCTTGCTTGGTTTATACTCAGGGCTTCGTCGAGTGGTCGACGATCCACAAATGATCCTAGACTTTACCTACAGCTGGTTACAGAACTTGCCTTGGCTGCAAGAACTATCAGCCGACATAACTAAATTTGACGAGACACTGCTTGGATTCGTTGATCTAACCCGCAGCGCAATAGGGCAGGGCGGAACATACTGGCCGGCAATGATCCTAGTGCTTGGAAGTGCAGTCACACAGTACTACAGCAGCAAGCAACTGATGCCAACAGATGAAAACCAGCGTTCACTTAAAGAAATCCTAAAAGATGCAGGCAACGGCAAGCAAGCCGATCAATCAGAGGTATCGGCAGCTACTGGCAAAACAATGCGCTATCTTATTCCGTTCATGATCTTTTTCTTCACGGTTGGTCTAGCATCCGCACTTGCCCTGTACTGGTTTGTTGGTGGTCTGGTTGCATACCTACAGCAATCGCGCGTTCTTAATCAAGACAAAGAGGAGCTGCTTACAGTTGCCGATAACACCAAAGACGATGTTATCGAAGGCGAAGTCATCTCCAAGCCAAAACCAAAAAAACAAAACAAAAAGAAATCTTCCGCTAGCAAAGCTAAGCGGAGGAAGAAGAAATGAGCGAAGAACCACAAGTAAACGAATCTGTGGACGAAGCAATATTATACGCAAAGAAATATCTGGAAGATCTCTTGTCTTTCTTTGGTCTTAACACCGACATTTATGCCACAACCGAAGACAACGAAGTAATAGAGCTACACGTGCCAAGCACACACCTAAATGGATTTTTAATAGGCCAGCGAGGCGACACAATGCGCGCGCTGCAGTTTACCATCAGCACAGCTTTGCGCAACCAAGGTTTTGCAGTTAACAGAGTAAACGTTGATGTTGCAGAGTACAAAAAGCAACGCGCACAGCGCCTAGAGCAGACAGCAGAGGAGTGGATTGCCAAAGTTAAGGAATCGGGCGAGCCAATGCATCTAAAGCCTATGAACGCCGCAGATCGCCGTACGATCCATAAACTTGCCGACAATGAAGGCCTGCAAACTACCTCAGAAGGTGAAGGCCGCGACCGCCACATCGTCCTCAGCCCCGCCGAAGAAAAATAGTTACACGCACGACCCACATCGTATATACTTAATAATATGAAACGTGTGGTGGTTTCGGTTGTAGCTATATTTGTATTAGTTTTTATTTGGCAAAAAACAGTCTTAGCAAACACTAATTTGACTCATTGGGACGGCAATACGGAGCTTACAGAAGTGGGCAGGTTACCAATCAAAGACACTGTTTATTCCCCTGACTGCACACTAAAAACCACTAAGATTATTGCGCTTGACGACTCTCAAGCCTTGCCGGTGTCCGATCAACTTGCCAGCCAGCACGTGGTTGAGGGCGCAAGGTTGTGCCATATATCGAACAACCAAGGCACTTTTGCATTGCAGCATATTGATTCTTTTGGATTGTCGCGTACAGAAGCAAATTATTATCACCCAGAGCTAGACGCGCCAAAATTTCTGCAATGGGATGAGCCATACAGCCCCACAAATTGGCTAGAGCCCGCACCGGGCGGCAACAATGTATTGCAATTAAACAGGCAGAACATCTACAGCACAGGC
>JBFJNW010000035.1:0-6961 GCA_041617975.1 Saccharimonadales bacterium (SeqCode) | reverse complement strand
GAACTCTATTCCAAAAGAGTTGTACCAGTTCGATTTTATTAGTCCTAGATTTTCGTTCGATCTAGCAGGCATAACATTGATTATAGCCTCTATGCTCGGCCTATTATTAATCCTAAGGTTTGGGATTGTATTCATACTCGAAAGATTAACCTAGAAATAAAACAACCTCTCGGATGAGAGGCTGTTAAAGTGTAGAACTTTTACTTTTGGCTTAGTTAGTTAGGCCACCAGCACCGTTATCAGTGTCTGAACCTGCACCACTACCCGCTGGAGCTGTTGCGCCCGCCGGGTTAGTTGCACCTGCTGCGCCACCGCCGGCGTCTGCATTAGCTTCTTGACACTCTTGACCGTTAGGATACTGTGCTACGTAGTTCTTTACAGCACCTGGAACCGTGTTTTCGCCAGCTTCATCTTTTAGGTTTTCCCAGAAGATAACTTGACTTCGGTTAATAAGCATTTCGTTTGTAGGTCGGTGTAATTCACAACCGAGCTTTACAAGTGATATGTCGTTCTGTGCTGCTTGTTGTGCACCTTGTTGATTAGGTTGTACAACCTGATTTACTCGTAAGTAGAAGATACCTTCCATTTTTACGTATTTGTCATTTAGGTCGGTGATTTTACCGAAATAAACTTGACCACCATTCAGAAAGACTGCTTGAAGTCTATCGTGATTGATGTAACTTGCTTCGCTTTTTGGACCTGCAGCAAATAATGCCGTGAATGCTACAAGTAGGATTGTTATAGAGAACAACAATACTACGGATGCGATTCGCAATCCTTTGGAGTCACCAGATGCTCCACCAAATTTTTTTCTTTTCTGAGTTGTTGCAGTTGTGTTTTGCCCGTTTGTTGGTGCTCCACCTGGTTGTGGTGCTCCACCGGTATTGCTGCGGTTCATAAATTCCATATGTGTCTTTCCACCTTTTACCTATAAGTTTTATTACTACATTAGTGTACTGCATAAGCATGATGGCCTGCAACACTAAAATGTTTTTTTTGTGACAATATAACAGGGGTAATGATTTATTACAGGGGTCAATCTGTGGGAAAAGTTGTTGACAAGTGAAATAGCCCAAGCGTATGGTAGGTGTACTACTACTAAGTAAGAGAGGGACATTAATATGGGATACAAGCACACGAACTCTAAAGGTGTAACGTACTACCTAAACAGCAAGGACGTTGTACTTCGCGGTGGCAAAGAACAGACAATTTATTACTTCAGCAAGGACGACCGACCTGAAGCTTGTGACTTGCCAGACGGATTCACAGTAAACGAAAACCCACGAAACGGTTTCCTTACTGTAAAGCGCAAGTAATTTTAAAATCTTGTAATTTTAGCCGGCCAGGAAACTGGTCGGTTTTTTATTTTATTTCGTTTTTATCTAGAGGTCCAGAAGTTGTATCACCGGTTAGTCTTTTAAACATGAGCTCTGCACTTATAAGAGTTATAGGCATTCCTATCCCCGGATTGGTGCCTGCTCCTACAAAATAAAGATCTTTTACTTTTTTACTTATGTTATTGGGTCTAAAAACTGCAGTTTGCTTAAGTGTATGCGCTAAACCTAGCGCAGTTCCTTGTTGACTATTGTAGCGTGAGGCAAAATCTTTAACACTAAAAAGCCTTTGATAGACTATGTTTTCTCTTAGGCCCGGCAAATCCATCTCTGTTTCCATGGTGCCAAGAATTTTGTCTGCGTATTTTTCAAGTTGTTTTTGCGTATAGGTAAGTCCCGGAGCGATCGGAACCAAAACAAATAGATTCTCATGCCCTTTTGGAGCGGTTGAAGGGTCGGTTTTACTAGGGTTACAAATATAAAGGCTAGGGTCGCTTGGCCACTGAGGTCTATCAAATATCTCAGAAAAATTTTGCCTCCAGTCTTTACTAAACAAAAGATTATGATGAGTCAGCGACGGCAATTTGCCTTTAACACCCAGATACATAATCAGTGCACTCGGGGCGAGCGTGCGCTTTTCCCAGTATTTTGCAGATTTTGTCCTGTGCTGTGGGTCAAGAAGTTGTTGTTCGGTGTGGTGAATATCTGCATTGCTGATTACAATATCGGCTCTTAGTTCTTTGCCATTTTCTAGCTTTACTCCAACTGCCTTGCCGTCTTCTACGATTATTTTTTTAACAGGTGCATTTACTTTAAATTTTGCACCGTTGTTACGTGCGGAATCAGCTAAGGCCTCAGTAATTTTATAAATTCCACCCTGTGGATAAAACACTCCCATATTGAAATCAATGTGACTCATGATGTTATAAATCGCTGGGGTGTTGTATGGGCTAGAGCCAAGAAAAACCAGGGGATACTGCATGATTTTTTGCATGGCGTCAGTCTTGAAGTATTTTTTGACATGCTTGTCCATGTTCCTGAGGACGCTCAGCTTTCGGCCCTCTACAGCCATCTCTTTAGTGAAGAAGTCTTTGAGGGAATCATAGTTCTTGTACATAAAGCGATCTTTAGCGACCTCGTACTGATATCCAGCCTGATGTAGGTAATCCTCTAAGGCTTTTCCAGCCCCTGACTCGATTGATTCAATTGTGGGCAAATCTTTTTTTAGATCGGAATATATATCTACACTACTGCCAGTATCTTTGTAAAAAATTCGATAGCTAGGTCCTAACTTCTTTAAATTAAGCTTTTTAGAAACATCTTCACCAAGAAGCTCAAAAAAGTGCTCGAATACATCTGGCATCAGATACCAGCTTGGCCCCATATCGAATCTAAATGAGGCTGGTTTACGTCCCGGAGTTTCTTTATTAGGAGCAACTGTCCACTTGCCGTAACGGTTTTTAACTACATTAAAAACGCTAGCTCTTCCGCCAACCATTTCATTTTTTTCGAGAACAGTGACTTTCCAACCAGCTTTAGATAACAAGCCAGCAGCGCCAAGGCCTCCAAAGCCAGAGCCGATTATAATCGCAGATTTACTCACCAGAATCTTTAAACTGCTGCTTTTCTAGTACGATTACGCCAAGAAGAACTAGTGCGTAGACGGCGCCAACACCAAGCGGAATTTTTTGAGCAATACCTGCATTTACTCCAGTCCAAAACAGCAGCACCGCTAAACCGCTGTAGGCCACGGTGGCCTTAACTCTTTCGGCTTTACCCCAAAATATGTGAATAATAGTCGCCCCTATTAAGCCGGTAAGTAACCATCCAGCGAAGTTAATTAACGGAACACCATAAAAAATTCCTGGAGTTTCCCATTTCCAGAATTCTAACTTTACCGTTGCTGGGTCTAAAACTACATCGATGAGTGTTGCAAAGATTGCTGTTAATATGACTCTGCCAAAGTTTCTTGTAAATTTACTCGCAAACCAGAATGCTACAAGCAAAATCGGCGGGTAGGCTAGAGCGACTGCATAAGGAGTCGTGCCAAGAAGCTTTGGCCCAAGGATATCAGTGTAGGTAAAAGAACCATATGGGTATCCAGTTTTAATTGCAGCAGTTTCTATAGCTAGTGCATAGACTCCCAGCACGATAAGCAGTAAAAGTCCTGTGAACTTTTTTTGCTTCAATACGCCTAGATAGCTGGGTACTGCAAAGAGAGCGATTCCTATAGCGGGGGCAATAGAAGCAATAGCAGCTGGTACATTTTCTAAATTCATTGATACAATTATCGCATATGAAGACATTACATAGAAGAGCACTTTTGCCATTAAGTCGTCCTAGATTTTGGATATATTTACTAGGCCCGTATCTGATAGGCATTGCTGCATCACCAGATATAGACATATCTGTAAGGCTGGTGTTGATAGGAGTATTTTTTACCCTGCCTGCAAATCTTTTGGTTTACGGGTTTAACGACATTTTTGACTACGAAACAGATAAGCACAACGAAAAAAAGAGAGGCTATGAAGAACTTTTAGACCCCGAAGGACGTAAAGCATTAACTAATATTCTGGCGCTGATGGGAATAACTGGGATTTTGCTCGTCTTGCCAGAAAGTGTGCCAACAGCGGCAAAGTGGGGAATGACCGGATTTTACTTTTTTGGGCTAGGATATTCTGTGCCGCCAATTCGAGCCAAGACCAAGCCGTTCATAGACGCATATTTTAATATATTGTATATATTTCCGGCATTTGTGAGTTACGGCCTTTTAACAGGCTCATATCCGGCTGCAGGAGCGGTGCTAGCTGGTGCTTGTTGGTGTGCGGCAATGCATGCTTACTCCGCAGTACCAGATATCCGTGCCGATCAAAAGGCAAAAATTAGTACAATCGCCACAGTTCTGGGCAAACAAAAAACCCTAATATTTTGCTCAGTTAATTACTTGCTAGCGGCTGTTTTTGCACTGCAGTGGCTGGGTATACTTAGCGTAGTTGGAGGAGCAATTTATTTATGGCTTATGTTTGTATCTCAGCGCGTCACAACTCGGGAGCAGTTTTTTAGATACTATACCTATTTTCCTACAATAAACATGCTACTAGGTGCTGGTTTATTTTTCTACATACTTCTTATTGTAAATAATTGACTTCCGTGGTATAATAATAACTATGGAACACGGTTCACATGAACACGAACAACTAATAAGTTTATCTGAGGCGCATTGGAAGTCTACGGCTCCTGATGCAACCGAAAAAGATAAAGCGGATTTCAGAAGATTATTGTACGCGGGTAGCGGAATATTAGAAGATGTGGTACAAGTTGCTCCTACACTTGAAAGCAACAGTGAAGTTGACACAGAACTGGATCATCAAAAAGATGAACTTTCAGGACGGGCAAAAGCAAAGGCTTTTGCTAACTTTCATAGGACTAATCGAAGAATTACAGTGGATCTCACTGGTGCAACCCAGAAATACATAGATGGTCGAAAAGACATACTGGGCTAGGCATGCCTAAACCTTATTCTTCTGGTATATCGCCCGAAAGACATGAGAGCATGATGTCTAATGTCGAGGCTAGAGCCGAGCGAAGAGAAGAGCAGCTCGCTGCACTGCCAGTTCACATTGGCCAAATATTTCGTGGTCGTAGGAGGGATTCACACGCGCCACAAACTTTTTTCCCAGCTTTAGGTGAAACAACAATCGAAGATTTGGGTCGCAGATTCAATCGAATTGGTGGAATAATCGAGAGTGATTTTACTAAAAATATTCCTGTCATTACCGATTCACTAAGTTATCAAAGATACATCACAGGTGGCAATAAAAATAACCGTCGAACAGAATCAAATCCTGAAGAGAAAGAACAAGCTCGAATGGCTAGAATGCGACAGACACAACACATTGCAGATAGGCTACATAGAGAAGTCTGGATAGAACTCGAGGCAGCACGCTTACTAAAGGTCGCATCTGAAGTAGTCAAGGAAGACGTACTAGCTAGAAGAAAACCATCTGTTTTAGCTGCTAGAATAGGATCTTCTGCACTAGAAGATTTAGGATTCTCATTAATAGAAAGCGGAATGTATAAAAAAATTCATAACGGGGGCGTTATCGCTCGAGGATTTGTTGATATTGCTCAACACACAACCACTAAACCAGAAGTATTTAACTCCCAGCCAGCTTCGCTTATGTTGCTAGTACAAAGGGAGCAAGAGCGCCGCGAAACACAGTGGGGAGATCTATTAGATATGTACGAGCAACCAATTGAAGATGGTTGGGGTGGCATGAGGCGCACACAACAAGACCTAGAAGATGAGCAATACACTAATTCTATAATCGAAGAATTGCGTTTAAGAAATTAACAGATAGAATAACAATAGTGAAAATTTTACAAGAACTTAAGAAGCCATTTTTTATATTGGCGCCAATGGATGATGTTACTGATACGACTTTTCGGCGTGTTGTACACGAGTGCGCTCCGGCAGATCTTTACATGACAGAATTTGCTAATGCAGACGGAATACAGTCTGCCGGTAGAAAAGCCGTGATAAAAAAATTATTGTTTCATAAAGATGAAGGACCGTTAATAGCCCAAATTTGGGGAGCTAAGCCAGAAAATTTTGAAAAAACGTCCCGTGAAATTATGGAAATGGGCTTTGATGGCGTAGATCTAAACATGGGTTGTCCTGTAAAAAATGTGGTGAGTAGAGGTTTATGCTCTGGGCTGATTGAAAACAGAGATTTAGCTCGTGAGCTTATACTAGCAGCCCAAAAAGGTGCCGGTAAAAACAACCTAAGTATTAAAACTCGCATTGGCACTAAGCAATACGACGAAACCTGGATAAGGTTTTTATTAGAATTTAAGCCAGTAATGCTAACTGTTCATTTTAGAACCGTGAAAGAGCTGTCTAAAGTTCCAGCCCACTGGGAATTGTCAGAGCAAATCGTTGCATTAAAAGATGAGATTTCTCCAAAAACATTGATTGTTGGAAATGGTGACATCGAGTCCAGACAACAGGGTACCGAGCTTGCTAGAAAATATAATCTTGACGGAATTATGATAGGTCGTGGAATCTTTAAAGACCCTTATGTATTTGCAAAAAATAGCCAGTGGAGCACTATCCCTGAAGAAAAAAGAAAAGCGCTATATGCAAGACATATCAAGTTGTTTAAAGATGAATGGGAAGGCAAAAAGAACCCAGCTCTACTTAAGAAATTCGCAAAAGTCTATATTAGTGATTTCGATGGCGCAAAAGAGTTAAGAGACAGATTAATGCACACAAATTCAATCGATGAATTAATGGCTGAACTGCTAAAATAAGATAATGACAAGCCAGCAAAAACATAAAGACGATGATCATGTTCAGCTTGGTGGGCAAGTTTCCGAGGACCCTGTTGAGTACAAGAAACTAGCCTATATAATCGGGGGAGTGTTTTTGCTTGCAAGCTTTCTTGCGTGGTCTAGAGGCTTCGATATTGAAAGATTCATAGAAGACTTCATAGCTGTATACTTCATTTCGTTTGCGACCTTCAAATTTATGAATCTTGAAGAGTTTTCATCTAGCTACCAATCGTATGATGAAGTAGCGAAAAGTTTTCCACTGTGGGGCTATTTGTTCCCGTTTGTTGAGGGCG
>JBFJNW010000034.1:0-6968 GCA_041617975.1 Saccharimonadales bacterium (SeqCode) | reverse complement strand
ATTTATATCTGGATGATTTGGCTCAGTGGTAAATGATGCCAATACTTCCCCGTTTCTTGGCTCATCCACTAATTGCTGGGGCATTGCAAAAACAATACTTGTAATAACAAGCATAGGTAAAAGAACGGACATGCTCCAAAACTTCATATACATACAGTACAACAAAACGAAAGAAAAATCAATACTACCTTATGTGCTGTTTGATTGCACGTTGTGCGGATATTTTGTCTTCTCGTTTTTTTATTGTTTGGCGCTTGTCAGTAGATTTTTTGCCTTTACCAATTGCAATACGCATTTTGATGTACTTGGTGCGGTTAAGGATCTCTATAGGGACAATGCTTCTGCCTTGTTTTTTGGCGGCAATGAGGGCGTCTATTTCTTTGCGTTTTGCTAGGAGCTTTCGAGCCTGAGTTTTTTCGTCTTCATTAATTGGTACAGCATTGCTGCCTGTAATAGTGGCGTTAATTAGATAGAGTTCGTCATTTTTAACAGTTATATACGCACCTTTAAGGTGCCCATGACTTTGTCGTAATGATTTTGCTTCACGTCCGTTTAGTTGCAGGCCCACTACTAAACTATCCTCGAGAGCATAATCAAATGCTGCGCGACGATTTCTTAGTGAACTGCCTTGTTGACGTTTTTTAGCCATAGTGGCTATTTTACCCCATAAAACCCCTTATGTATATAGACAAAAAGACAAAAGTGTGCTATAATAAGAAGATATGAGTAATATTTCAACAGCCGAAAGATTAGAAAACTATTACCCAGGTTTTTCACCTGATGTAGTAGATGTTGTTTCAGATTTTGCTGATTATCAAGCTTCGTTTGAAGATTACCGTGATTTTTTTGGTGCGGTTGGAATTCCTGATGTAGAAACAGTTACATTTGATGGCAATACTGGTGTCACAGTGGTTGATGTTCGTCCTGAAGATTATGACGCTAAACACGCGATAATTATGCATTTGCCAATGGGAAACCCACTAGACACTAATCAACTGTTTCAAGTTGCTACTGTTGCGGGCACAAATCCGGATAGTCGAGTAATTGCTTTCGGGAACCCAAGTAGCGGCAGATATAAAGGACAAACTTTACCTCGTGAGCATAAAAAGCAGATTGTAAGTGGTCTTCTATCGCCTTTAGTTAGAGACGGAAATAAATATATTGAAAACTCTGGTATTGAATTGACCGACGAAGCTGGATATTCTTTTGGAGCCCTCAAAGTACTTGCTTCAGCGTATGCTGGTACGCACTTAATGAGGCATGTTGTTTCTGTTGAGCCGGTAGGCAAAAAACGAAATTTAGCTAAACTTACGTATGATTTCATAAAATCAAATAAAGCTTTAGGGCAATATACTAAAGCCCCAGAACTGCCAATTTACACACAAGCACGAGATGATGCAGTTAGTGATTTAGAATACTTTAAAGGTCTTGCAAGACCAACTAACATTGCTATAGCGCGTGCATTAAGCAATAGTGGATTGTATAGCCACATGTTTGACACTTTGTTTTTCAATCCAGGTTCAGATCTTACTGTTGCATGGGGCAGTGAAAGCGAACTTTCAAATGATGATAGAATGACCAAATTGGTTAATGATCTAAAAAAAACGAGCGAAGGTCATAGAGTAAGTTCTATGCGACTTGAAGGACAAAAACACGCCCTAGCCAATGACATTCACCTGCATGCAGCAATTATTAAACAAGCCTTATCTAAATAGAGTTTTAAATTTCTGAATTCCGAACTTCAATTAGTTTTGCCTTAGTTGCGTTCCAAAGGCTTGGGTCGTTGAGTTTTACCATACGATAGTAGTACCATTCTACTCCCCAGAGGTCCATGCGTCTCATGCCAGTGGCTATGCCATAGTCAATCCTAGGTGACACGTCTTTTGCGCTGAAAGATTTGTCTTGCTCGCTAATCGGTGCATCTTTGAGGCCTCCAAAACCAGGCGGGGTCCATCCTTCTGTTTGAAGTTCATGAATAAATGTGTTCCGACCTGTGGTGAGTTCTGCTCCACCGGCTAAGAATGCGTAAAACCATGCAGGCACTGGGTATTCAAAGTAGCGTTTTGTAACAGTTCCATCCCATACGCGTTTATAGATAGAAGCAGCATTAATGTCTGATCTTGGCTCGCCCATTGGCCAGCTAGGAACTGCATTGTTGCTTCTTGAGGTGATCAAGGTTCTTTCGGGGTCTATGCTTTTAACGAGGTTAAATTCTTTAACCAGTCTTTCTCTGCTGTGGTCTGGGCAATCGCCAAAAACTTCAAGTAAGTATTCGTTTTCTAACTGATAGCTTATTAGCGACTCTCTGTCTTTATATTTATGAACAGTTGCGGCAATATACTCCTCTAGCTCTACCGTCCACTCACTTTTTGGTAATGATTCAGCCCAATGAGGCATGTGACATTCTGGCCAACGAGGTTGCCGCAGTCCAATCGCAAGACTCACAGATCCACCGGCTTCTTCGATCATGTCAAATTGCCAATCAAGTTCTTCGAAATCGTATTTGTCACGCTCTGGTTCGCCATTGGACCAGTAGCTAACTAGTCTAAAATCTCTAATCCCTAGGTCGTTGATCATTGCACTTAGTGCTTCTTTTGGATCTAGTTCAAAATATCGTGCGTAATTAGGGATAAATGTTGCGCCTATAACAAGGGGCTCATTTTTGTGCTTATTTATATACCACTGTGCAATTGAATACATTGAAGAAGTTAATAGGAGTACGAATACGCTCAAAGCAATAATTAATCTTTGCCAAATGCCTTTTCTCCAGAAATTCTGCAGTTTTTTGTTGGATATAGAAATAATTCCAGAAAGGCTCCGGGGCTTATTTTTAGCTGACTTTGTTGGTTTCTTCTTCATTTATCTATAAATTTGGTAGTCTAGTCATATGGCCAAGACACTAAGCTTAAGCATCATTATACCTGTTTTTAACGAAGAAGACTACATTGGCGAATGCCTGGATGCAATTGCTAGTCAATCCATGGCTCCCGATGAGGTAATAATAGTTGACAACAACTCATCCGATAAAACAGTAGAGATTGCTAAAAGTTATTCTTTTGTAAAAATAATTAATGAAAAACAACAAGGTGTTTTATTTGCTAGAAATAAAGGACTAAACGTTGCAAAAAGTGACTATATTGCACGAATTGATGCCGATACTAGGCTACCAGACGAATGGATATCTAAAGCAAAAGATGTTCTGAGCGATGGAAACTGTAGCGCAATTACAGGTCCGCATCAGTATTATGATTTTCCATTGGGTAATACTTTAATGAATACAGAAAATTTCTTTTTAATGGGAGCGAAATTACTTGGTTATAACTTTCTGTTTGGCTCAAACTGTATTATAAAACGCGATTCATGGAATCGGGTTCAGGAAAGCTGTTGTATTACAAAAGAAATGTTCGAAGATGTAGATTTAGCTTTCCACATAAGTCAAATGAAAAATGGAAAGGTTTGTTATAGTCATAAAATTTGGGCTGGTGCCTCCGCTAGGCGCGTAAAAGATAGTCCTATAGATTTTTATAACTATCTTAAGCTTCACAGGAAAACAAATGAACTGCATGGTATTTCAAAATTTTCAGCGTATTATTCTGAATTTTGGTATATGGTTTTTTATTTGGTTTTTAGACCTTTTTATATGAGATTCGATCAAAATACTCGTAAGTTTAGATTAAAAAAAATAAACAATAAGCCGCGCCCCCATCCTATGTAATTTGAGAGCTGTTTATTGTTTACTCTGGATTACTGTTGAAGCCGCCGTATTGATTGGTTTCGGGGTTGCATTCATTCCATAATCCACGGTTTTGCTCACGCGCTTCGGTTTGGAGACTTCTAAATTCTTCCGATTTAGTGAAAGGAAAACTAGTGTACGCGAAGCCATAGCCTTGTTTAATGATCTCTGATTGCACCAGTGTATTGTCTGGCAAGTAAATGTAGCGAAGTAAGCGATTGTATCTGTCACGATTGCTGCTAAGTGGGTCTAGCTCGAGCCGTACGTTATTGCTGCCGATTAATTGTTTGGTAAACAGGCTGGCTGTTTTTCCAAAACACTGAACAGGTTTGCGAGGGTCCTGAGTTTCTGGAGTGTCTACGCCGATAAATCTTACTCTTTCCTCGGTTCCATTCATATCAATCGTGATAGTGTCTCCGTCTTCGACGCTGATTACTCGGTACATACCTGGAGGCACTGGGGCAGGTATTTTCTCTAACACCCCTTTATCGTTAATTTGATACCCAAGTATAGAGATTATTATTCCCAGCAAGATGCTTAGCAGTAATTTTTTGTGCTTTTTCTTGATGTTAAACTTCATTTAATTTTGATTTAATGTAATCTTTCGTGACTTTGGTGCCGTCGATTTTTATAAACTTTTCATTAGGCATTGGCTCTTCAAGTTTGTCGCTAAGATATTCGAAATGATCAACGTGCATTGGAGTAGAGTCGTTTAATACTCTGGTTGGTTGATGGTCTCGCCTTTCAACTGCGCGTTCTTTGGCAACTTCTTTTGGAGCCTGAACCCACAATAATATTGTATCTGCACCACTTGCGGTTGCTATTTCTTCTAGTTTTTTACGATCTCCGTAATGGTTAAATGCTGTGTCGTACATAACACTTCTGCCGCTACCAAGAAGCGACTTTGCTCGTTCATTTAGGGAGTCATAAATTGTATCGTTTTCTTCCTGTGAATAAGACGGTTCACCAAATAAAAGTTTACGTTCAAAATCTGCCCATAAGTGTTCTGCGCCAGTAATGTCACAGACTATTTTTGCAACAGTCGTCTTGCCTGCTCCTGGGTATCCAAGCATAAGAAATAATGTAGGTTTATCATGCATGGTTTTATCGTAGCATTATTAAAATAAAAAAGGAGACTACGATGAGTCTCCTTGATGTTTACAAGCATCTATTATTTTTTCTTGATAGAAATCTTTTTTGGTTTTGGAAGTTCTTTAAAAGGCACGGTGACCTTAAGAACTCCTTTTTCCATATGAGCCGTTATGTTGTCCTCGTCTGCGTGTTCTGGTAGCTTAAACCGTCTATAGAAGCTGCTAGAACTTTCGCGGATGACGTATTTCTTTTTCTTGTCCTCTTGCTTCTCGTGTTTTTCGGCTCTAATAACTAGTGACCCCTTGTCCACGCTAATATCGACATCTTTATCGTCATAGTGAGGCAAGTGAGCCTCAACGATCACTTGGTTGTCGTCCTCGGTGTAGACGTCTGTTGTCGGGAGCTGGCTGGCGCTAGTAGATTGCAATGCGTTTCCCCAGTCATCACCAAAAAACTGTTTTTGAAGAGCTCTCATCTCTTCGAATGGGTCAAATCTTACAAGATTTGTCATAATAAACCTCCTTTTTAATTAAAAAGATACTTATTTAAGCGGACCTCCTTAAAAGAGCTCCACCACATATAATTTTAAAAAATTAGCACTCTAATGTCAAGAGTGCCAATTAATGGCTATCCAAATATCTTGCTTCCTCAAGAAGCTTTAGTCTTACCTGTCTACTCAGCCCAGTTTTGTTGCCCATTTCTGCAGTGTTAAACAACATGTTTATGTAATCTTTTTCAACGAATTGACTGAATATTTCGTTTTCGTAAATTGAAGTGTCTCCACCCTCATGCATGAGCTTGTGACGTTCATCATCAAAATGTTTGTCAATGTAACCTTCGCAAAGCTGTGACAGCCAATAGATACTAGGTGAGATTTCCTTGCTTGCGGTGTTACGTTCTTCAATAGTGATTTTATCAGGGCTGTTCATGCTCCATTGTACGGTTCTAATAAATTGAGCTATGAACTCTTTAAATGTTGATTCGTTTTCTGGGCTTGATCGTGATAAGAAATGATCATATAGCGCCCTACCTCCTTCAGTAGTTTCATCGTCTCTTATGGGCATGCTAAGCATTATGTCGACAAGCAAGTCTTGTGATGGTGTGCCAACTAGCGATACATCTCTTCCGGTTGCGATAGCAACATGAGTGCTCCTAAGGGCAACATGCATAGCCATGGCGTAATTAACGGCTAATGTTTCTGAATCCCCGAGACTAATAATTTCTAGCCTTTCAACTCCCTCCAGATCATCCAATCTTTCGTGACCAAAAAACGCAACAGGGTTTCTTTCTAATTCCATAGTCGATAAAGATTACCATTTCCTTTATCGAGACACTGTAAGATCGATTACAGCCATTATGTTATTAACAATGTTCTACGTAATTTTTTAGGTGATGACCTAAAAATCTAGCTGCTGAACTAAGATCTCTAAATAAGCTGTCGCTTGGGGTTTTGCCTTCAAAATAGGCAACCATACTTGCAGAGTATAGACCGGTGATACTCACATTTCCCAGTCTATCTTCTCTTTTTTTGCGCTTCCCTTTTACGGGGTATGGTAGTTTTTGTAAATCGGAGCCACTAATTAATGCTGGATATTTTATATCAGAAATTCTGATTACATCACCCATATAGTCACTCTTCTTAAATGCGACAAAATCAATCTCAGTTGCATGCAAGGACTGTAATATATGTGGTTTTTTTAGAAGATCTACTTTGGTAGGTGTTTTTGCAATCAGCCAAAAGTCCTCTTCTGGGTTAAAATAATCACTGCTTCGTAAGAACGGATACAAAGGTTGCGGCTCTGTTGCTAAGGCGTGATTTAGTACTTTTTCACTACGGCCATTAAAACAATCAAGCTCAAGAAGCTCTGCGGCATTGTCGTGCCCTATAACTTCTGGGTTTGCTCTAGAGATCATTGACGAAAATTTTTCTGGTAAAACCATGTATACAGAATACCAAAAATATGCAATTTACGCTGTAATATACGCCAAATTAACAAATGTAGTTAATAGTCTATACCTTTGTTTGCTAAATATTTGTCATCAAAATGATGTTTAAGCTTAGTCATGTTAGTTGCTATATCAGTTTTACTAATTAGCTTGCCTGGGAAGTCTCTGCCAGTTAAACAAAGCGAGGTATTGTGCT
>JBFJNW010000033.1:0-7021 GCA_041617975.1 Saccharimonadales bacterium (SeqCode) | reverse complement strand
CTTATGAAATTGCTCGACAAACAAAATTGCTCGAAAATGGCGAGGTGATTATTCAAGAAACAAGAGGATGGGACGACGCTAAACAGATAACTGTTAGTCAAAGGGGCAAAGAACACGCTCATGACTATAGGTATTTCCCAGACCCAGATATTCCGCCAATTATATTGTCCGAAGATGATATCGATGCTGCAAAGGCTTCGCTGCCAGTAATGCCAAGTGAGTGGCGAAAAATGCTAAAAAGTAATGGTATAGATGAATCATACATCGAAACCTTGCTAGAGGCAGAACTAGATAGTGATGAGGTTTCATATTTAGAATTCATAAAGCAACATTCTAACAATCAAGAAACCGCAAAAATTCTTGCAAACTGGTTTGTTAACGTCGAAATTCCGCTAAGAAATGACCCAGATGCAGTTATTAATCTCGACAATCAGCAAATGCGAGAAAAGTTATATCTTGAAACGTTCAGTCTAATAAATGAGGACAAACTAAGCTCTACTAATGCCAAAGCATTAATAAGTACTATTTTGCAATCAGGTGCAGAACCTAAAAATCTTGAAAAATATGCTGAAGAACAGGGTTTAATACAAGTTTCAGATTCGGGCGAAATAGAATTAATCATCGATAAGATAATTGCTGACAATCCTTCGGCTGCTGAAGATGTTAAAAATGGAGAAATGAAAGCAATTGGATTTTTGGTTGGACAAGCGATGAAGGCTTCTTTAGGTAAAGCAAATCCTCAATTAGTCCAAAAAATATTAAAAGAAAAACTTACTTAGTAACAATTATTTGCATGAGTTGTTATACTGTATCTACATGAACGATATTGAGCGTGCATTACTTATTATTTTGTCTAGTTTTCTAGCGTTATTTCTAACGCTTTCAATTGTTGCCATATATAAATTTATTCAGGTGATTAAATCAATTCAGAGAATAGCTGAAAAGGCTGAGCATATTGCAGATAATGCAGAATCACTGAGTGATATATTTGTAAAATCGTCCGGTCCAATTGCTTTCGGTAAGTTGCTATCGCATATTGCTGAGTCAGTATTTCATAAGAATTCAAGTAAGAGCAAGAAGGAGAAGAAATGAGTAAAAATTCAAGTAAATGGGCTATAGGTGCATTAATTGCGGGGATAGCTGGTTATGTAGGTGGAATTTTGTCAGCCCCAAAAAGCGGCAAGGAAACAAGACAAGATGTTCGTAATGCTGCTGCAAAGGCAAAATCCGAGGCAGAGAAGAAATTAAAAGTTGCACACAAAGAGCTTAATGATTTAACTGAAAAAGCAAAAACCAAAGCTTCTTCACTTAGCAAAAAAGCAAAAGACGAAATGGATACATTAGTGTCTAAAGCTCAAAGCGCTAAGAAAAGAGCTAGCGAACTTTTAAGCGCAGCTCACGAAGGTGAAGCGGACGACAAAGAACTACAAAAAGCAATCGACGAAGCTAAGAAGGCGGGTGAGCACCTTAAAAAGTTCTTAGCAAGTTATGACAAAACAAAAACTACAAAAAAATAATAAAGAAATCGAAAGATTAGCGAAGTTCTTCTCTTTTGTATACGAATCGAACTATTTAAGTAAAAAAAGGATGATGTGGTTCAGCTTTCTGCGCGGTATTGCGCAAGGAGTTGGCGGTTTTATTGGTGCGACTATTGGCGTAAGTATTATGCTATGGTTGGCTTCTATATTTTTAGATTTTCCCATCTTAGGTTCAATCCTTAAGGCTTTAGAAGATTTTATTAAAAGCAATTAATAATTCGCGTTGTAATTATAGTCCTCGATAATCTATCTAATTGCGTATAAAATAGAGCTAATAAGGGGTAGCAAAGTCAGTGTCAGAAGTTAATTTAACGCCGGATCAATTCGTTCATTTGCACAACCATACACAATATAGTTTGTTGGATGGTCTGACTAAAGTACCCAAATTAATCGAGTACGTAAAAATGAACGGCATGAAGGCCGTGGCAATGACTGATCACGGAACCTTATCTGGAGCTGTAGAGTTTTATAAAGCTGCTAAACAAGACGATATAAAGCCAGTCATCGGTATGGAGACGTATGTTGCTTCAAGAAAGCACACGGATAAGGATGCAGGCAAAGATAAGCAAAATTATCACCTTATATTGCTAGCCATGAATCAAACTGGTTATGAAAACTTAATGCGGCTTTCGACAATAGCAAATCTTGACGGGTTTTATTACAAACCAAGAGTTGACAGAGAATTGCTTGAAAAATACAACGAAGGTTTAATCGTTTTATCAGGCTGTATTGGTGGAGAATTTGGTGATGCACTGCGAAGAGACCAAATCGAGCAAGCCCGCGAAACAGCAAAATGGTATAAGTCAGTTTTTGGGGATCGTTATTATATTGAGCTTCAAGATCATGGCCATCCGTCTCATCCAAGCAAATGGGACGAGCAAGTGAAGGTAAATAAACTGGCCAGAGAAGTTGCCAAAGATCTGTCTATTAAATGCGTAATTACTTGCGATGCACATTATTTAAAACACTCAGATCAAGAAGCACACGAAATTTTGCTTTGTGTTCAAACTGGTTCATTTTTAAGTGATGAACGTAGGATGTCACTTAAGGAGTTTGAGCTTCACGTAAATCGGCCCGAAGAAATTATTGAACGCTGGAAAGACGATTTTCCAGAAGCCGTATCTAATACAAGAGAAATAGCAGATCGTTGCGACGTGACTATGGAGCTTGGTAAAATTTTGATTCCAAAATTCGAAACTCCAAAAGGCACCACAGAAGAATCATATTTAAAATCATTAGTTTATCAGGGGCTTGCCTGGAGGTACGGTGGCATCGATAAACAAGAGGCAGAAAAATTGTCTGTCAAGGAATCAAAAGACAAGCTAGATGCCAAGGTGATTGAGCGCGCAGAATATGAACTTGGAATTATTCAACAGATGGGATTCAGCGGCTATTTCTTGATTATTTCTGACTTTATGAACTGGGGCAAAGCTCAAGGGATTGTCTTTGGCCCAGGTAGAGGTTCTGCTGCAGGTTCTATTATTGCTTACTCGTTAAACGTTACAGAACTAGACCCGTTAGAGTACGATCTTCTTTTTGAAAGATTTTTAAACCCAGATAGAATCAGTATGCCTGACGTTGATATCGATATTCAGGACACAAGACGAGATGAAGTAATACAATATTGTGTAGAAAAATACGGAAAAGACAGAGTTGCAAATATTGTGACTTTTGGAAGAATGGCAGCTCGAAATGCTGTCCGTGATGTGGCAAGAGTTCTTCAGGTTCCGTATTCTGAAGCAGATCGATTCGCTAAAATGATTCCACCACCAGTACAGGGAAGGCACATACCTTTAGAGATATCACTAAAAGAAAACGAAGAATTACGTGAAGAGTACGAAACTAATGAAGTCGCTACTAGAGTATTTGACTTGGCTGTTCAGCTAGAAGGCACAATCAGAAGTCATGGTGTGCATGCCGCGGGAGTTGTGATTGCTCCTGATGATATTGTGAAATTTGTTCCTCTCGAAATGGCTCAAAAAGGTGTTGTTTCGACTCAATATTCGATGAATCCTGTTGAAGAACTAGGGTTACTTAAGATGGATTTTCTGGGACTGTCCAACTTAACGATCATTAAAAATGCTCTAAGAATTATTAAAAAGGTAGAAGGTGTAGATATCGATATATCTACCATACCCTTAGACGACGAAAAAACTTTTAAATTGTTTCAAGATGGACTTACAACAGGAATATTCCAATTTGAATCTGCTGGAATGAAGCGATATCTGAAAGAGCTAAAGCCAACCGTATTCGATGATTTAATTGCAATGGGTGCCTTGTATAGACCGGGACCTATGCAGTTTATTGATACATTTATTAAACGAAAGCATGGCGAAGAAAAAGTTGAGTATTTTCACGAAAAAACAAAAAATGCACTAGAAAACACTTACGGCGTTTTAGTATACCAAGAACAAGTCATGCAGATCGCAAAAGATATGTGTGGCTTTACGGGCGGACAGTCAGATACTCTGCGTAAAGCAATTGGAAAGAAAAAAGCTGATCTTATGGCTAAAATGAAGAAAGAGTTCATTGAAGGGGGCGTACGACTGTCTGGAGTAAGCGAACCGCAGCTAGAGAAGTTCTGGAAACAGCTGGAAGATTTTGCCGCATATTGTTTCAATAAAAGTCACGCTGCGTGTTATGCAATGATCTCTTATCAGACCGCATACCTCAAAGCTCATTATCCTTCTGCGTTTATGGCAGCATTAATGACAAGTGATTTCGACGATACAGATAGATTGGCAATAGAGATTAACGAATGCACCCAACTTGGCATTGAGGTCATGTTGCCAGACGTAAATGAATCTTTCGTGGAATTTGCCGTTGTACCAGAAACTAAACAGATTAGATTCGGCATGGCTGCTATTAAAAATGTGGGAACGGGGGCTGTCGAAGAGATAATCAGGGCTCGCGAAGAAAATAAATTTAAAACAATAGATGATTTCTTTTCTAACGTAAACCCAAGAATTGTAAACAGGAAAGCTCTCGAAAGCTTAACCAAAGCTGGAGCATTTAATGAGCTTATTGACAGGGGCACACTTTTTCATAATCTTGAAGTAGTGCTAGCATTCTCTCAGAGAATTCAAAAGCAAAAAACAGCTGGTCAGACAGATTTATTTGGAAATGCAATTGGAGGAGAGGCTGAAAAAATAGGCGGCAAACTTCAACTAGATTCTCCAAGCCAACCACCTACGACTGCAGAAATGCTCAGTTGGGAAAGAGAATTACTCGGCATATATGTTTCTGATCATCCACTAAAAGAGTATGAAGCCTATCTTTCCACAAAGTGCACTCCGATTAACGAATTGTTGCCGGATAATGATGGGGATAGGGTGACAATTGGTGGCTGTGTTAATGAAGTCCGCGAGATAACTACCAAGAAAGGTCAAAGGATGGCGTTCGTAAAACTATCGGATGCTACCAATGAGGTGGAAATGGTACTGTTTCCATCAGTTTATGAAAAAACTCAGCATTTATGGCGTCAAGATACAGTCGTCACCGTAAAGGGTAAAATTTCTTCTACCGACAAAGACGGTAATAAAACAACCGAAGTTAAAATAATGACTAGTGATGCACAAGAGGTAACGTTAGATCAAGCAAAACGTGCTGCCAGGAAAAAGCCAAAAGATGATAAAAAATCCACAACTAAATCAGCTTCAAGCTCGAAAAGCTCAAACGAAAGCAAGAATGAGGCAATTAAAAAAGTTTATCTAAAAATTGCATCCAGTGATGATCAATCAACTTTATTAAAGATAAAATCTATAGCAGAAGCTCATTCTGGGAATACTGACGTAGTTTTAGTGATTGGAGATGACGTGCATCGCCAAGTAATTAAGCTGCCGCTGTCAATAACCTTTGAAGATGAACAAAGGCAAGTTTTTTCTGAATTATTAGGCCCACAAAACGTTAAACTACACTAATACTAGCCAATAAAGCCAGCTGTTTGGATCAGCATTGTGCTAACAAAAATAATTGCAGTTAATCCGAGATCTAGTAATGGATGATGCATGATGAAGTGCTCTCCATCTGTAACTAATCTTTTAAGTCTTAAACTATGACGAGCAATTAAGAAGCCGGCGCTCACACCAATTAGTAGAGATGTAAGTAGAGGCAATATATTGCCGCCGTTTGTTAACTGCATGAAGTTTATTGATGATGGGTTTGAGCTTGCAAAAGTTTGAGATGGATTGCCAGCAAATGCACCCAAAGTTTCGTTTGCGGGAGCTGCGTAAAAGGCAACTACAATTGTTTCTGGTCCATTGCCAAGGTAGTTCTGTGCATTGACTATCCCAAAACCTACTTCTGTATAAAGTGAATCCAACATATTTTCTCTGTGAGATTGACTTTGCATCCATCCATTGACGGTAGCATCACTACTTGGGAATCCATAGGCTAAATTTTCGCCAGCTTTTATGTAATTGTAGTCAGTGCTTTCTAGGAACACCCACGGTTGTTCACCCTCTGGAGTTAAATGCGACCAATAATCCTTTTTTTGCATATCGATGCCTTTTTGTTGGGCTGCATAATTTAATTCTGGATTAATCCTCAGTTCTGGCAGGTTTTGTTTTTTGCGTTCTTCGTTAGTTTTTGACAGTAAACTAGATTCAGTAATGTCACTTCCGTATCCAAGTACATTGCCGATAACTTTTGTAGAACTGTTTCCCATTACTAAAACTATGAATAGCATTAGTAGCATCGGTATGTATGGCCAATAGATGCTTGAAAACGATTTAGAATGTTTCTTATGTTGTCCGTAGCGTTTTTTGTGGTGACTGCTTGATGCTTTTTTGGTTTTTGGCATGTTAACTGTAATTATAACGCTTAGCTACAAAATCGACAATAATGCAAAGCCATTGCAGTTGCTTGGGTTACATTTAGTGATTCTTTTTTACCAAGCATTGGAATTTCTATTATTTTGTCGCATTTGTTTAATAGTTTTTGATCAATTCCTTCTACTTCTCTACCGATTAATAATGCAACTTTATCTGGAGTTACGAAGGCGTGGAGAGGAGTGGATGCTTTAGATTGCTCTAAAGCAATTAATTCAATATTGTCTTTTTTGAGTAAATCAATAAGAGCATCGATGTCGTTTTCGTGCGACCAGCTTTGATGGATTTCGGCTCCAAGAGCAGTTTTATTAATTTGCTGTGACAGTTTTTTCGCAATATGAGGTAATCTTTCGTCATTTTCTTCTTTGGGATAGGGTGTGTAGCCAGTAAAGTAGACATGCATTACTCCCATTGCGTCAGCTGTGCGCAGCAATGATCCGACATTGTGGGCACTTCTAATATCATGGGCAATTATATAAATATCTCTTTTCACACCACAATGGTAACAGAAGTGATTCTCATGTGCGTACGCTTATGGTTAAATAGGGGCAACATGAGTCAAGATGCAAGAACTATTGAAGAAGAATCAACACGCCGCAGAGCATCCATTCTTGGTATTGAGTATCACAATACAGCAGGAACAGATAAGCAGCT
>JBFJNW010000032.1:0-7117 GCA_041617975.1 Saccharimonadales bacterium (SeqCode) | reverse complement strand
GTTCAGGCGGAAAAAGCAACAGAAAGCTTAGTAGAGCCATCAATTGACACTCGGTCCCCACAAGAAATACTCGACTCAAACACAAGGGCTGATGCTGAAAATAGTCAACAAGGACAGCAATCATGAATTCTGGAAACCAGCATTTTGATCGTTTAGTTGAGTCTGGACAGCCTGTTGGAGAAGTTATTGCAGTTGATCAATTTTTGATTAAAGCAAAGGGATTGCAACCATGTAATGTTCACGCACTAATTATGTTTGAAGACGGAAGCAAGGGTTTTGTTAACCAAGTTTTAGATGATCATGTGGTTATATTGCACCTTGGCGACGATTTAATGCGAGTTGGGACTGTTGCAGTACTGCAACATCAAGAACTTGTTTGCAAAGTGGGAAAAGATTTTATTGGTCGAGTAGTGACGGTAACTGGTGAGCCAATTGACGGCAAGGGCCCTATTGCGGCTGATAAAGTATGGCCAGTATTCAACACCGCACCTCCGCTATACACGCGTAAGCTTCTTGATACTCAGCTTGAAAGTGGAGTAACTGCGATTGATGCGTTATTCCCTGTCGTGCGTGGACAGCGTATGGCACTTCTTGGCGACAGCAAGTCCGGTAAAAGTACATTAGCAACTCAGCTTACGATTAATCAGAAAAATACCGATCAAATTGTTGTATATGCACTAATTGCAAAGCGTAGAAGTGATATCGACACCCTGCTGTCGCGGCTTGAGGAAAGTGGCGGCTTAGAAAAAGCAATTGTTATAGTGTCGACAATGTTTGAATCCTTGATTATGAGCTATATCGCACCCTATGTGGCTGCGGCAATGGCAGAGTATATGTGGCAAGAGCTATCTCAAGATACGATAATTATTTATGATGACTTAACAAGTCATGCCCACGCTTGGCGTGAAGTTGCTTTGATGTCGGGTGTTAGCCCTGGTCGAGACTCTTACCCAGGAGATATGTTCTATGCCCACTCAAGCTTACTGGAGCGCGCTGGTCGACTAGATTCCAATGGAGCGCACCTGACTTGCGTGCCAATTATTAACGCTGCTGGTGGCGATATTACGGCTTATTTGCCAACCAACGTCATGTCAATTACTGATGGTCAGTGGATTTTGGATATGGATATTTTTAGAGACGGTATAAGACCCGCACTTAATATTGGACTTTCTGTAACACGTATTGGTGGAGTTGGGCACAATAAACGACAAAAAACGTTGGCCGCTCAAACCTTAAAAATGCTTGCAGATTACCGTCAAGCTGAGGAATTCTCTCACTTTGGATCTGAACTTGCCCTAGAAGCTAAACACGCATTGGAAACCGGTAAGCGAGTGTTTGAACTTGTAACTCAAGGTCCTACACAAACATTTTCTTTGATGGCGCAGCAATTAATGCTTGATATTGCTTTAAACATGGACGATAAAGGTACTTTAGATATGCCGAAGCTTAAAAATTCAGTTGCTAAATACGCCGTAAAAATAACTAGTGAAGATCAATATGACGCAGTTCGTGACGAACTGAAGCGTGAGTCTATAGTTCAGTTAATGGGTGCTCCCGAAGAAAAGAAGCCTGAAGAAAAAATAGCTGAACCACCCAAACCTGGCGAAGAAAAGAAGGATGATTCTTCAGATAAAAAAGATGACCACAAATCCAAAAAAGACAAAAAAGAAAAAGCGGAGGCTAAGAAATGAAGCGACCGCAAGATATAGAAAAAGATGAAAAAGCTATGGGGACTTTAGTGGAGTTAACCGGAGTTTTTGAGGGAATTGCTAGTATGCGCATTGCTCAAATCAAGAATCAAGTATTGCAGGCTACGCAGTTTTTTGATGCTTTGTGGGCAATTTATTCTCAGTTGAGAGTTGATTCACTCTTTAGGTTTGGTCGTAGTCAGTCAAAAGATGACGTAATAGACAAAGAATTGTTTATTGTCATTACTGCAGAAGGTGGATTTAGTGGCGATATTGACCAAAAGCTTATCAAACTTATGTTGAAATCTTACGACAAGGAAAAGCACGATATTATTGTTATTGGACACCACGGAGCTGTGCAGTTAGCACAACGTGGAGTTTCGTACGAGCAGTATTTTAAACTTCCAAACAAGGATAAAAATATAAACGTATCGCCGATTATTCATTGGGTTCAAAAATATAGAACTTCATCGGTGTTTTATCAGGAATATGTATCGCTAATGGTGCAAGATGTTAAGAGGATCGAGCTTAGTAGTGCTGTGCAAGATAAGGGTAAGAAATCACAAGCCGGTAAAGAGTTTATTTCCGAAGAAAACTATATATTCGAACCGAGCACATATGACGTCGTTGACCACCTTGAAAGTTCAATGCTTAGAATTGCCATAAGTCAGCTTATTCTAAACTCAAAACTCGCACAATATGCATCAAGGTTTAGGGCTATGTCGGCTTCTCATACCCGTGCCGAAGAAGCAAAAAGGGATCTTCACTTGGATTATAACCGTGCTAAACGCGCGATTAAAGATACCCGCTTAAAGGAAATTATTGTTGGCATGAAGAAAGCAAAGGCCTCGTCATGAATCCAGGAATTGTTGCAACCATTAAAGATATTATCGTTAGAGTAAGATTTGATGATGAAACGCCGCGAATTAACGAGGTGATAAATGTAGACAATGGCTTTGACACTATGTTACTTGTTGTGAGCCTTGAGACAGGTGGTGTTGCGTTGTGTTTGAATATTAGATCAGATCGACGTATACAAAAAGGCATGAGGGTTAATCGAACTGGTAAAGGAATAGAAATACCGGTTGGTGACGCAACAATTGGACGAATCTTAGATGCAGCTGGTGCACCACTGGACGGAAGTCCTCCAGTATCTGGTGATAATGTTCTGTACAAAGATATCCTAAAAGTTCCGCCGCGTTCAACAAATTTTGAAGTTTCCAAGCCAGAAATACTCGAAACTGGAATTAAGGTTATTGATTTCTTTACACCTTTTGTAAAAGGACGAAAAATAGGAATTATCGGTGGTGCTGGTGTCGGTAAGACGGTGCTTACCATGGAGCTTATAAACAACATTGCTCGTAGTGGGAGCGGATTATCATTCTTTGCTGGTATCGGTGAGCGTATTCGCGAAGGTCACGAACTTTGGGATACATTGCGTGAAAACGACCTTCTAAAAAACACCTGTATGTTCTTTGGGCAGATGAATGAAAATCCAGTTGTTAGGTCACTTATTGCGATTTCTGCAGTAGCATCTGCTGAGCATTTTCGTGATGAACAAGGCAAGGATATCTTGTTCTTTGCTGATAACATGTATCGATTTATTCAGGCTAGAAACGAGCTCTCAACTATTCTAGATCAAGTACCGAACGAGGGTGGCTATGAATCCACGATCTTCTCCGATATTAAGGTGCTTCAAGATAGACTTAGCTCAAATGAAAGAGGGTCGATTACATCGGTGCAGACCATTTATGTACCGGCAGACGACCTATCTGACCCAGCAGTGCAGATGATTCAGCACGAGCTTGATTCTACAATTGTGCTTTCTCGTAAAGTTGCAGAGCAAGGGATTCGTCCAGCGGTTGATCTAAACCAGACATCATCATCTCTGCTTACCACGGATGTTGTAGGTGAAAGGCATTATGTACTGAGCGTTCAGGTTCAGTCATTGCTACAAAAATATGAATCACTAAAAAGCATTATTGCAATTATCGGCGAAAACGAGCTATCAGCGGCCGATAGAGCCGATTATGCAAAAGCCAAGAAGCTAATCAAGAACTTTACGCAAAACATGAATGTGATGACAAAGCATAACGGCGTCGAAGGCGAATTTTATACGAGAGAGGAAACACTTCGCTCAATTGAAGAAATTGTAGCTTAGAATAGCCTAATTTATGACACAAGAATCCGGCCAAACTATTGCAGAGGGAGCTACTAAAGACACTCCAACCGATGGTATTCACATGCATATTAAAATCTATGCTCCGTTTAAGGTGTATTTTGATGGCGATGCAACCAGCATTACTGCAGTAAATGGGACGGGCCCGTTCGATATATTGGCACAACACCATAACTTTATGACCATCTTGGATGCGTGTGAAATAGTTGTACAAACCGATAACGGTGAAGAAAGAATCCCGATTACAAAAGGGGTTATGCACGTAAAAGCCGATGAAGTAATTGTTTTCTTAGATGTTTAGAATAATTAACTAGTCTATTGCTAGCCAGTCAAAACTGAAAGAGGATCCACTTGCTGCAGAATTTGCTGTACATATACTAAAATTGGTTGAGGTTCTTGTAATGTAATAGTTAAGTGATGCTGCGGAGAATCCAACAGGAGTAATTGTAATATGTGGAGATCCTGTAAAAGCTTGGGTAAACGAAATGGTTGCGAAACATCCAGGAACAGGACTTCCTCCAGTATTTACTGTTAGGGTTCCTGCAGTGTCGGTTCCGCTGACACTTGCGGTTCCACCGCTTCCTACGGCTGTGCCAGTAGATATTCCTGGAGTAGCTCCCCCGGCGTCTAGATGTCTTCCGAAGTTTAAGTCGTTGCTGATTTGTAGGCTACCAATGTTTATGACTGGTGCAGACAAGGCACCGCCGAATGTAGCGCCACCGCTAACTGCCAAGCTTTGTTGGATGTTTAGCGTTCCCTGAACAGTAGCGTCTCCGGCAATAGATAATTCATTTCCTGTAATCTGATCAAAGGCACTTGTACCGGACACTGTAATCCCTGGAAGGGTAAGCGTGCCACCTACTCGTAAGCTTCCGGCAACATCAATTGAATCTTTAACTAAAACCTTTCCGGTAAAGATTGTCGTGGATTCAATAGTAAGTTGCTGTTTAGGATCGCCAACTATTGCGTCGCTGCCTTTTAGAGCATCTAGTTCTTCTGGAGTAAGCTCTTGGGTAGGAAGATTAGAAATATCAAGTGCTTCTTGAGTGGAACGTTGCATGCTTACAAATACGATAATTCCAGCAAGAACAACGATAAAAATAAACAATAGAAGGTATATGTTGATACGTCCTATTAGACCACCTGGTGTAAATGAGCGTTTTTTCTTCTCGATTTGCTCATTATCTATTTTCGGCTCTTCTTTGTCTGGTTGCTCTAGCGCTGAGCTGTCTGTATTGTTTTGTTCCATATATTAAATGTGTGATACTTATCAGAGTATAGTTTACTATGCTTATGGTAAAAACTTAAATTTCTTGCAATAATTAGTGTGGATTTAGGATTATTATGGGAAAACACAAATTTATTAGACAACTAACAGCACTTATAGCAATTTTTATATGCATGCCAGCAGTTGCTTTTGCGCAGACCTCCAGTTCTAGCAATTATAAAATTGAAGAGGCCCAGTTTGGCTCTGGTGGAATCAATGAGCAATGTTCAGGTGGTCAGTATTGTGCACAAGGTTCACTTGGCTCTAATGCTGTTGGAAGGCAGTCAAGCGCGAACTATGATTCTGCCGCAGGTTTTCTAACTAGTAATGAGCCATATCTTGAATTTGTCATAAGTACTAGTTCAGTTGATTTAGGAACACTTGATACGGCTACTACAGGCACAGGCACAGCCTCTCTATATATTAGGAGTTACATCAATGGGAGCTACTCACTTATAACGCTAAGCAATCCTCCTACAAGCGAAAATGGCGATCAATTGGATCCACTTGCAGTACCGACAGCTTCTACGGCAGGTACTGAACAATTTGGTATTAATCTTGTCGATAACGCAAATCCTAATATTGGTCTTGATCCTGTGAACCAACCTGATGATAGTTTTGCAGATGGAACTGCCGCAACGGGCTATGATGTTGCGGACCAATTTAAATATGTTGTAGGTGACACGATTGCTCGTTCTGCTGAAACTGCAGGCAATTTTGCAAATGGACAAACAGACTACACAATTTCTTATATTGCCAATATTAGTGGAGTGACTCCGGCTGGAAGTTTTGTAATGAATCACGATATGGTAGTTGTTGCGACTTTTTAAAATTAAAGTTTTGTTCAGTAATCATGGTAAAATTTAAATAAGGGTCAGTCTAACTCCCCTTAGGTAGAATATGACAGAGCACTATTATCAGCACGATAGAAATCACAGATTACATAAGCGAGTAAAAACATTCAAATGGTTTCTTAAAGGTGCGGCTATTGGATCTTTAGTTTTAATCCCTATAGCCGTTTTGTACATCAACTTCTTTGTAGTCAAAGAGCCTGAGCCAGTAGTATCAAGTGTGCAAACAAGTACATTCAAACCGACTACCAATATTTTTAGAACGCCATTTTTTCAGTTTCAAGCAGATGAAACATGGGACGCTGATGCAGACGCGACTAAAGATGGCGTCAGATATGTATATAGAGCTTTCAGAGGTCCTTTAATTGAACAAGATCTAGTAATTGAGATTAATCCAACAAGCAAAACATTAGATTCTACGCGAATTCAGTCAGTTGCTGCAGAGACTGACGGCACCCTTAGATTAAGTTATCCATTAAGCGATCATTGCGACACGGATTTACCAGATAAAGACAAAGACAGGGAGCAAGAACTTGTCATTAACAAAGTCACGTTCATGTGTGATGCTGATGATACTATCTTTGACGCTTTAGTGGGGCTTGAGGATGGAACTCCTTACATGCTTTTAACTAGACCTGATGATTCTCAAGCTATGTATACGATCTACTACAGAGATCTCAGGGCTTTGCCGACGGGAAGCGCTTTAAGAGGAATAATCCAATCATTCCAAACGAGGTGATTTACTTAAGTTTATGCACAGCTTTTACAAGATTATGCTTGTGTTAATCTGTTTGACATGATATAAATCAGTAGCACGTTAACCTAAAACAAAAACAACAATATAAAGGAGAATTCATGGTTAGAAATCATAATTCATTAAACATACGGGATAAGGCACGAAGAGCAAGTTTGCTTGTTAAGGCCTTTATTCTGGGCAGCGTAGGCGCAATACCAATTTTGACATCGTCAGGATTAGTACATGCCGCTCCAGTACTGCCTAATAGAAGCGCGACGGTAACAACTACCGCACCAAGCGCAACTTTTGACATAACTTTCACATTCGATCTTCCGGCAGGTTTTAGTAGCACTGTTAGAAGTATTGGAATTGAGTTTTGTGATGCACCACTTGGTG
>JBFJNW010000031.1:0-7389 GCA_041617975.1 Saccharimonadales bacterium (SeqCode) | reverse complement strand
TGTTTGTGCAATGATGTCAAAAGACAACGCTGAAAAAGCAGTAAAAGACGGCGCAGAAAAAGCTTACTAGAACTAATTACATAGTTCAGGTTTTAATTTAAAAGCTAAAAAACCGCTCTATCAGGGCGGTTTTTTCTTCAGAAATAAATAATGTCTAATTTAGCTTATTTAGTAGGTCTATAACGTCTTTTACTTTTTCTAACTGATAATTCGCGTCTGTAGTTCCGGATCCGACATGTATTGAATAGGCCTTTTCTGGCAAAGCTCTAAACATATCCTCGTCTGTATAATCGTCTCCTATACACATAACGAAGTCCCATACACCTTTTGCTAATAACTCAGTTGCAATAGCGCCTTTGTTTATCGTCCGTGGTTTTACTTCTAGCATCTTTTCGCCTTCGTGAACGGCAACGTCATAATCTTCTAATAAGTTTGTCAGCTCAGTCTTAAGCTCCTCTTTACGTACATAGGCCATGTTGGGCGACACATTTCTGTAGTGCCAGACAATTGAAAAGTTCTTTTCCTCGAGAACCGATCCCGGGGTTCTTGTTGTGTACTGTTCAAGCAATTGAACGACTGGTTTCTTCCACTTTTTGGTTGTGACTTCTGATTTTACCCATCTGCCAGCGTCAAAAATCCAACCACCGTGTTCTGCCACCAGCCCCAAGCCTTTGTTTTTAAAGAATGATTCAAGAGCACTCTTAGGCCTACCGCTAACAATTACCACCTTGTTATTTGGGTCATTTGTAAGTTGCTTTATGACTTTTTTAACTTTAGCGGATGGTGCAGCCAAAGCTCTATCTGGAGAAGAAACAAAGCTTTTAAGCGTTCCATCATAGTCAAGCAAGATTAGCCGGTTACTAGACGCATCATAATCTTTAATGAGCTTGTTTATGCCACTCTCTGTTAATTGCTTTTTATGTTTTGCATTCTTGATGTGAGTTAATTCTAACTCTCTAATGTAGTCCTGAGCCCAATGATTTATGTCGTACGTCGCAATTCGCTTTTGCATGGAAGTCATTCGGGCTTTTTGTTCTTTAACCGGCATTTCGAGCGCTTCAACAATTGCATCGGCAACCATTTGGGTGTCATTTGGGTTAACCTGTACAGCCTCAGTTAGCTCGCTGGCAGCTCCTGCGACTTCACTTAAGACCAAAACGCCTTTATGTTTATGATGAGTAGCAACGTACTCTTTGGCGACCAAGTTCATTCCATCACGCAAAGGCGTCACAAGCATTACATCGGCTTTTGCATAAAGCGCGCTGACTTCAGGAAAGGGCAGTGACTGATATCTGTATACAATTGGTGACCAATTTGCAGTAGCAAAGCGACCATTTATGCGACTTACTTTTTGCTCAATTGTTTGACGTAGCTCCTGATAAGCTTCTACGTCTTCACGGGTAGGGACAGCAAGCATTATTAACGCCACTTTTTTAATAAACTTGGGGTTCTGTTCCAAAAACAATTCAAAAGCGTCTAGCCTAGCCGGAATGCCCTTAGAATAATCGGTTCTATCTATCGTTAGTATTACTTTTGTGTTTTTGCCGTATACATCTAGAGATTTAATAATTTTACGCACACTTCGCTTTTTTGGTTCCTGAGAGAACTTCTTGTAATTTATGCCAATCGGGAAAGAGTCTGTTTTAACTAAACGTTCTTTTGTATCAATTACACCTAACTCATTTTCGTAACCCAGAGTCCGGCTGACACTACTCAAAAAGTGGCTCACGTAATCATAGGTATGGAATCCTACTAAATCCGCCCCAAGCAGGCCCTCAAGTATCTCTGTTCTTTGTGGCAGTAATCTAAAAATTTCAGAAGAAGGGAATGGCGTATGCAAAAAGAACCCAATCAACGCATCTGGCCGCGAACTGCGTATCATTTCAGGAAGCAGCATCAACTGATAATCGTGAACCCAAACTTGAGTGTTTTTAGCTACGAATTTTTTGATCTCAGTGCTAAAGCGTCTGTTAACGCGCTGATATGCATCCCAAAACTTATCATCATAGGACGCCATATCTGTAAAATAATGAAACAAAGGCCAAATTGTAGAGTTACTAAAACCAGAGTAATAATTATCTACTTCTTCTTCGCTTAAAAATATTGGATGACATTTGTGCTTTTTAAGCTCTTTAGTAATTTCTAGCTTTTCTTTAGCCGACAATTCCTCAGAGCTAATTCCAGGCCAACCAACCCACACGCTATCACGGGACTTGCTAACAGTAGACATGCCGGTGGCCAGTCCACCATCACTAGCTTTAATAACCAATTTTCCATCAACTTTATTAACGCTAACAGGAAGCCGCAAAGAGACAATTACAAGGGTGTTTTTTGACTGCTTAATCTCCATATCAGATTACAGTATACTAAATTGTTTTAAATTATAGCTATCTAGCTACTAGCAATTTATTACGCACACTATCTTCAAAACAACTTCATGTGACTTTAAAGCCATTGAATTATCTGCACCATAATAAGTGCAATATTTAGTCCAAGCCCAATAACCGGAACAGCTTTGTTAAGCTTAATCTCATTTATAAGTCGAATAGCAGATAGCTGCACCACACTAAAGATCAGTAACAATGCAAAACTAGTAACGCTTGCAAGGGTAGACAGCGGAAAGGCAAGTACCGCAATTAACATAAACGCAGCCACAAATATGGATGCATTAATAGGTGTACGGGTTTTGCTACCAACGCGCCCTAACCACACAGGAGCAAGCTTTTCGGCCGATAAGCCATAAAGTACGCGAGAGCTCATAATAATTTGCGCCAGCACTCCATTAACGATTGCAAACACACCGATAATTGTAATAATCGGCAGATTACTTCCGGTTGCTGCCTTAAATACATCTGCAAGCGGGGCACCCGATTCACCTAAAGTATTAGCTGGAATCACAGCCAACGCAACAATTGCAATAATCACGTACAACACTGACGATATTCCTAGCGCGCTCAACATTCCTTTTTTCAAATTTACTTCAGGCTGCTTAACTTCTTCTGCAACATTTACCATGTCCTCGAACCCAATAAATGCATAAAATGCCAAAAACGTCCCGAACAGAATGGAGTAAACTCCACCGTCAAAACTTGTACTTAAAACTTTTGTGGCGTTAGTAAGGAAATCTGGCGTCCGCAAAGACACCGCAATGATCAAAAATAGCCCAATAGTCTCTATAATAGTTATAAACACCGCTAAGCGAGCAGCTTCGGCAATACCCTTAATAGCCACCAACAAAAACAGCAATAAACAACCAGCTATGTAAACAGCGCGTGGTAATTCAAAAAGCACCGACGCGTAGTTAGCAAACCCATTTAGAAGCACCCCAGCAGACACCACCCCAGAAAACGCCAGCGTTAGCCCAACAATAAGTGTCAAATACTTTGATCCAAATGCTCGCCTAGCATAAACTGCTTCTCCGGCGCTTACAGGAAATTTTGATGCTAAAGCGCTATAGGTTACTGCTGTGAACGCCGCAACTACACCCGCAATTAAAAATGACCAAATGGCACCATTTCCAGCTTCACTAGCTACAACACCAATTAATACGTAAATTCCCGCGCCAAGAATATTCCCTAGGCCGTATAACCCATAGGTCTTCCAATCGAGAGTCCGCTTTAACTTTAATTTTTCAACCACGATGCTTTACATTATAGTTCATCTAAATTTTTACTATTTAGTAAATGTGCATATTGACTGGAGTAGTATTGCATATTTACGTCATTTATGGTATTATTAGTTCATGAAAGAGAGAATTCTTGGACCAGCAATGGCACTTGGAATAGTAATGTCAGCTACAGCATGTGGCGGGGATGCTGGTGCACCTCAAGAAGTTTATGAAGCACAACAAGCTATATTAGATCATTATGACTGTGAAGTCGGTCCAGCAAAAATAACTATTAAAGATTTATCAGAAGATTCTCTGCGCTCTTTTGGTGATGCAACTATCGGAAAAGCGGTAACATTAGAAACTGGAATAGTTTTAGATGACAACTTAACTACAGAGGCTATGGCAAGTTTAGTTATCCATGAAACATTTCATTGGTGTGCGGATCGTAAAACTGAAAAAAAATATGATCCTTCAATTTCCGTAGGCAACGGCTATTTTCTTACAAGCTCCATTGGATTTGTTCCAATTTTGAATAATGAACGCGCGAATGGGAACACTTTTATTGAAGAAGGAGTAGTAGAGTGGTTAGCCACAAAAAATAAGGATTATATTCGACATGATAATTACGCTGAAACGGCTGAATTAACTGAAACAATTACTAAGCTGCGGAATATTAGTGATAAGCAAATTATCGAACTACTTAAAAACGATGATTTATTGGGCTTAGTTGCAGTTTTTAAAAATAAACCCATAAATAAGATAGACGGTAAGGATCTTAATGACATAGTGTATTTATATATGGGCGTCAGTGATTATAAAGTTCAGCCTACTCTAGAAGAGCTCATAGCCGTTATAGGCGAATAATAAGCATTTATTTTATTATAATTTATTTGCATGATTCTCCATTACCATATAATTTAGTGCTTTGTGTGAATTGACCTATTCTTCTTTTTGTAGTATAATATATTTATGGAAAAGAAGCATGGCAGGAAGATTTATACGCGAGTAGCCACGTCAATGTTGCTGCTAAGTGGTAGTGCTTGTAGCAGTGAAGCTAAAATTTATCCTGCTACGGGTTCAGTTATTAGCATCGAAGATACGACAGAGCCTGAATATGATCAAGTTTATGACTGCAGACCAAAGTTTACAGGTGAATCAATGGAAATAAAATGCGGATACGAAGAAGAAAAAGTTGGCGATATGCTCACCAAAACAATTATAGTTGGAGCATGTAAGAAAACTTCTGATGGATCATTAGAGTTATCTGATAATAAATATCTAGATAACCATAAGCGTCATGCCAGTGACTACCCGATTGTTAGTGATGGCAAAACTTTAGGTAATGTCATTTGCGGTTTACAAATTGAAATCCCTGCAACTAAATCTACTTTCGAAATTAACGACATAGTTGATGTTGATGCACTAAAACAACTAGCAGTTTAACTACAAATCCACTCTTCGGAGAAGTTGGGCGTTGAATGCAACGATTATTGTCGATAGAGACATCAATGCAGCGCCTACAGCAGGCGATAGCACAAAACCTGCAAAGAACAACGCCCCAGCGGCTAGGGGCACTGCTATAAGGTTGTAGGCCGTTGCCCAAATTAAGTTTTGTACCATTTTGGTATATGTTTTCTTAGATAAATTAACAATTTTACTAACACCCAACGGATCACTGCCTGCAAGTACAATGCCCGCAGACTCAATTGCAACATCTGTGCCTGCACCAATTGCTATGCCAATATCTGCCTGAGTTAGGGCGGGAGCGTCATTTACTCCATCACCAACCATAGCAACCGTAGAGCCATCTTTTTGTAACCGCTTGACGACATCTGACTTATCGCCAGGTAAGACTTCTGCAAAATATTCGTCTAATCCTAGTTCTTTAGATACCCAAGATGCTACTCCTTCAGAATCGCCCGTTAGCATAGCGACACGCTTACCGGACTTTTGAAGCTGGCGCACTGCTTGATGTGATTGTTCGCGAATAACATCGGCAATCAGAAATGCGCCTAGAATTTGCTTATCATTGACTAAATATATTATGCTCTGGCCGTTTTTATGAGCAGACGCACTTGCAGCACTAAACTCTTTGTTTAGCGACACGTTTTGTTGTTTAAGAAGTTGTGGGCCTCCAATATAGTAAGCTTTTTCATTAATCTTACCAGTGACACCACGCCCCTCAAGCGCGCTGAATTTTGTAGTTATTTTGGTCTTAATTTTCTTCTCTTTTGCCTTGGCGACAATTGCTTTAGCGATTGGGTGCTCTGAAACAGACTCTAATGATGCAGCTAAAGATAATGCGAGTTTTTCGTCTTTTGCCACTATACCGACCACACCCTGTTCGCCTTTAGTTAGCGTTCCGGTTTTATCAAACAACACAACGTCTATTTTGCGGGCATTTTCTAGAGCTGAGCGCTCCCTAATTAAAATACCATTATTTGCAGCTTTAGATGTAGAAATAGCAGTTACCAAGGGTATTGCTAGGCCAAGTGCATGAGGGCAGGCGATAATTAGCACTGCAACGATGCGTTCTAAGATGTAGTTTGCGCTTTGATCGCCTAGGCTAGTCCAAGCAACTGCAGTAATTAGGGCTGCGAAAATTGCGTAATAAAATAAATATCCAGCTGCTCGATCGGCAAGTAATTGTGTACGAGATTTACTATTTTGAGCCTCCTCTACGAGCTTCATGATGCCGGATAGTGCCGTATCGTCACCAGTTTTAGTTATTTTTACTGTTAATGATCCGCTTTGGTTTATGGCTCCGCCGATTACTTCACTTTTAACAGATTTTTGAACAGGGTTAGATTCTCCGGTTATCATTGATTCGTTTACTCTTGATTCACCCTTAATTACTTCTCCATCTAACGGGATAATCGCACCAGGCCTAACTAAAACCTTATTACCAACCTTAAGCTCGCTAATTGCTACAGTTTTAGTCGTTCTGCCAGTAATTAGCTCCGCCTCGTCAGGTAGCAATTTTGCAAGCTCTTTAAGTGCTCCTTGGGCATTGGAAATAGAAGCCATCTCTAGCCAATGGCCCAGTAGCATAATTGTGATAAGCGTAGCTAGTTCCCACCAAAAACTCATGCCGCTAACAACATTTAGCGTAATTAATAAGCTATAAACTAGCGCAACTGAAATTGCCATAGATATTAAGGTCATCATTCCTGGCTGTCTGTTCGCAATCTCGGCCCTTCCTGATCGCAAAAACACTAGCCCACCATAATAAAAAATGATTATCCCAAATATTGCAGGAATATAACTGCTGCCTTGAAAGCTTGGTGCGCCAAAACCAAGCAATTCTTGAATTGTTTCAGAAAAATAAAGAACCGGAAGGGTTAGCAATAGGGAAATCCAAAACTTTTGCTTAAACATGTTGGGGTTGTGTCCTGCATGCTTATCATGATCTCCATGATCCATAGAGGCATCCATGACTTGCTTTTCAAGTGCCATATGGCAATGTGGGCAAGATCCGCGTTCGTCCTTGATTACATCTGGATGCATTGGACATGTGTATACAGTTTTTTTATGATCTATGTGCTTCATTTATTATTTCTCCCTGCTTTTATAAATTATCTCATAGTCTTGCTAGAAGTTTTTTACGATGCAAGGCCGTTTGTTCTTGTATAATGAAACAAAGTAATAGAGTCGACTAAACATGCGGACATTTATTTAAAATTGTCTGTGTCAAAAAAAATCTAGAATAAACCTTAATTTCATGCCAATTTATACACCACCTAAAACTATAGATATTTCACTAATTCGACTTTTGAGTG
>JBFJNW010000030.1:0-7409 GCA_041617975.1 Saccharimonadales bacterium (SeqCode) | reverse complement strand
AGTTGATGAACAAGAAAAAATTTCAATGGGTGAGTTTATAGTTAAAAGATACTTTTTTGAAGTAGTTTAATTACTCCAAAAAATTATTTCTGCATTAGGTAGCTGTCCGTGTCCTTCAAACTCGTGATCTTTCAGAATCACACTTCTGAGCGCTCTACCAAAAGACCCATGACTCACAATTAAAACATTGTTTCCGGGTAGCGATTCGATCCATCTTAAAGATAATTTTGCTCGCTCGATGATCGAGTTCACAGTTTCTACATCGGAGAATCCATCAAGATCTAGATCAGGCGAATAAGGGTGTCCTTCGGCATCACCAAAATCGCGCTCAAGTAGCAACTTACTGGTATGAATTTGATCAAGTGGATAATCAATCTCTTTGGCAATAATCTTTGCTGTCTCGTGAGCACGTTTTAACGGAGAAGACACTATCAAATCAATGTTGAGGCTTTTGGCTTTATTGCCAGCTTTCTTTGCTTGCTCTTTGCCGATTTTTACAAGTGGCGTGTCGGTGACTCCGGCCATGTGCCCTGAGACGTTCATCTTGCTTAAGCCGTGACGGCAAAAATATATCTTCTTCATAGGGTACTATTATACAGATGAAGATTACCGTTAAACCAGCCAAATATATTGTTGCCGTATCAGGTGGTGTTGATTCGGTAGTACTGCTGGATTTATTAAAAGAATGTCAGGGCGCAACACTTGTAGTTGCTCATTTTGATCATGGCATAAGGCCAGATTCTGCAGATGATGCAGAATCTGTAAAACGTCTTTCGGAGAGTTGCGGACTAGAATTTGAAACAAAAAGGGAAGAACTTGGAGTTGATGCTAGCGAAGAGTTAGCGCGAAAACGTCGATATTTATTTTTAAATGACGTGCGCGAAAAACATAATGCCTCGGCAATCATAACTGCGCATCATCAAGATGATGTGATCGAAACTATGATGCTTAATATATTAAGGGGCTCTGGCCGAAAGGGATTAAGTTCACTCGTATCAGGCGACATCGTGCGACCACTCCTGCATTTTTCAAAAAAACAAATTACAGAACATGCAGTGTCAAATAAAATCAGATGGAGAGAAGACAGTACAAATACTAATACCGAATATTTAAGAAATTACATTAGACATGAAGTTGTCGCAAAATTAACCGTCTCACAAAGAAACGATTTAGTAAGCATCAATAATAGATTGCAGCTAATTAATTCAGAAATTGACGCCATAATTAAAGAAATTATTGATACAGGAGATAATAAACTCGATCGATACATAATGAATTCATTAGATTTTAAAATTGCAGCAGAGATTGTGGCACAGTGGTTGCGCGATAATGGTGTGGAGTTATCTAAAAGACTAGTCCAAGACGCTACTATCTTCTGTAGAGTAGGTCGAAAGAACGCAAAATTTTCTGTTAGCAAAGACAAGATGTTGCTAGTAACGGATGAGTGCGTAAAATTTACAAGCACTTAATCTGGTAAACATACTGATTCACACGTATAATATTTTGTTATGGACAAAAAATCATTTCAGAAAAAGCCAGGTGGACCTAATAACCGTAAGAATACAAAGAATATTATATTTTTTGCACTCGTAATATTGTTTGGATTAATAATCTATGCAGCCAATGGACAACCAAAAGATCTTGAAGAAGTCGCTTTATCTCAAGTTGTACAACAAGCCAATAAAGGCGAGATTAGTAAGCTAACTATAAAGGGTGAAAAGGTAGAAGTTACTAAAAAAGGCGAAGAAGAACCCTCACAGGTTACTACTAAGGAATCGGGCCCTTCCATCTACGAACAAGGCCTTGATACTAACGTCGAAGGGCTTTCAGTTGACGTCAAAGCTTCAAATTCTGGAAATCAGAACTTAATTAATTTGGGAATCAACCTACTGCCAGTATTCATAATCAGCCTTGTGCTTTTCTTTATGCTTAGGAGTGCTCAAGGGCAAGGTAATCAAGCCTTAAGCTTTGGAAAAAGCAAAGCAAGACTTTACGGTAACGAAAAGAAGAAAGTTGTTTTTAAAGATGTAGCTGGTAACGAAGAGTCTAAACAAGACCTTGAAGAAGTTGTTGAGTTTCTTAAGTTCCCTAAAAAGTTTGAATCAGTCGGGGCAAAGATACCTAAAGGAGTTTTACTTGTAGGTCCTCCGGGAACTGGTAAAACAATGCTAGCCCGAGCTGTAGCCGGTGAAGCAAATGTACCTTTCTTTAGTATATCTGGATCAGAATTTGTTGAGATGTTTGTAGGTGTTGGTGCATCTAGAGTTCGAGATTTATTTGCAAAAGCTAAAAAGAACGCACCGTGCATTATCTTTATCGATGAAATTGATGCTGTCGGTCGCCGCCGAGGCAGTGGAATGGGCGGTGGACACGATGAACGAGAGCAAACACTGAACCAAATTTTGGTAGAAATGGATGGATTTGAACAAGGCGCAAACGTTATCGTACTTGCCGCAACTAACCGTCAAGATGTGCTAGATCCAGCACTTCTCCGACCGGGAAGATTTGACCGTCGAGTTAATATTGGACTACCGGACAGAAAAGCTCGCGAAGCTATTCTTAAGCTACATTTTGAAGAAAAGCCAATTGATACAAAAGTTGACCTAGATGCGTTGGCCGCTAAAACCGCTGGATCTTCTGGAGCTGATTTAGCTAACATTGCCAACGAAGCCGCAATTGTAGCAGCTAGAAAAGATAAAAAAGCGATTACCAACGAAGACGTGACCGAAGCTTTTGAGCGAGTTGCAATTGGTCCTGAGCGTAAGAACAAAATCATGAGTGATCACGAGAAAGAACTAACTGCATATCATGAAGCTGGACATGCAATTGTAGGACACGTGTTGCCAGACAGTGACATGGTACATAAAGTTACTATCATCCCAAGAGGCGGGACTGGTGGAGTTACATGGTTTATACCCCCTGAAGATAAGTCATATCACAGCATAATCGAATACAAAGACGTGCTTGCACGAATGCTGGGTGGTCGAATTGCAGAAGAAGTTAAGTACGGCAAAGATCGTGTTACTACGGGCGCTGGAAGTGATCTTCAGAAAGCGGCAGAACTTGCTAGAGAGATGATTGTGAACCAAGGAATGGGCGAAAAACTACGTGACCAAGTATTCCACGTTGAAGAAGGAATGATGATGGAACGAATGATGCACGAAAAGCGATATTCTGATGAAACTGCAAAACTCATTGATGATGAGGTTGAAGATTTGATCAAAGAAGCTGCAAAACGAGCTAGATCAGTAATTAAGGCTAATATGAACAAACTTGAGACGCTAAAAAACCGTCTCGTAGCCAAAGAAACAGTTGAAGCAGACGAAGTGATTGAGATCCTTGAAGGTTCGTCAATGCCTAAAGACGCAGCACTTTACTAGAAATTAACTTTTACACTCGCAGTTAGGCTTAGTTCGCTCTATACTATGAGCTAATGAATCGATTTATTAAGCGCGCAAATAAGCGAGCATCGCTAGGCCAAGCCGCAACACTTTTAATTTTAGTTGCGTTGTCTGGTCAGGTTCTAGGGTTTTTGCGAAATCGCTTAATTAGTACCAACATAACTGTTATTGATCCTGGCAGTTCGGATGCATTTTTCGCAGCCTTTTTGATCCCAGACTTTTTCTTTTACACGATCGCGGCTGGAGCATTAGGCGTAGCCTTTATTCCTTATTTAACAGACAGAATTCAGTCGTCTAGCAAAACTGGAGTTGGTGAATTGGCTTCAAGCTTACTTAATTTATTGGCAATAATTATGTCGGCTGTTTCTGTAGTTATATTTTTGTTTGCAGAGCCATTAATGCGATTAATTGCTCCCGATTTACCAACAGATCATTTTCGTGAAGCTGTCGCAATTATGCGATTGTTATCTTTGAATCCATTGCTTTTTACGCTTTCCGGAATCATTACAAGCATCCAGCAAGCGTATGGAAGATTCTTTTTCTACGCTATAGCACCACTTACATATAATGCTTCAATCATAGCTAGTATTTATTTGTTTAGGGACAACCTTGGGGTTGTTGGGCTTGGTGTGGGTGCGCTTGTCGGGGGATTTTTACAACTTGGAGTATCGCTGCTAGGTTTAAGTGGATTAGACTTCAGGTACAAGCCTCATATTAAATGGAACACTAAAGGCTTTCGTTCTGTTCTGAGAAACCTTCCGGCTCGATCGCTTGATCAAGGAATTGATCAGGTTAATAGTATTGTCGAAATCAACCGAGCTCAGGCGTTAAATGTTGGCGCAGTTAGTGCCTACAGCTTTGCAATGACATTAATGAATGTTCCGGTAATGTTGCTTGGAAATACAATTGCAATTGCTGCATTTCCAAGACTAACAGAGCGGTTGTCTCAAAATCGCCCAGATTTATTTAGAAAAGATTTTCTTGATGTACTTAGAGCAATTATTTGGATGACTATGCCAGTAATTGTAATCTGTTATTTTGCCCGAGCATATTTGGCTCGTTTAATTTTTGGTGATATCGAGCGGCAAGTCGCTTTAATTTTTGGATTTTTGGTTGTGGCGATATTCTTCAGGATCATTTATGGAATGATTTCGCGCTATTTCTACGCACACAAAGACACGAGAACGCCATTGTTGGTTTCTGTTTTTGCAATTGGCTTTAACATATACCTAGCCTTCACATTATCTCGACCAGAATCTTATGGAATTTCTGGCCTTGCGATAGCCCAATCAATCGTAGCTTTTAGTGAAGTCTTGATATTAAGTTCCATAATGGTAATGCGTGACAAGAAAATGCTCCAACCTGAATTTATTGGTGGTGTATTTAAAATTGTTTCGGTTACAGGGTTTACCTTAGTTGCAACTTTCATAATGTTATCGCTTCTGCCGCTCAATGTCGCCGATAGAGGTCTTATTACGCTCGGCGGTAAACTAACCTTAATTAGCAGTGTTACATTAGTAACTCATTTGGTTGTTTCAAGGATTTTTGATCTAAAAGAGGCACACGTGGTAATCGATAAGCTCTATAAATTCGTGATGAAGCCGATTGGTATAGACATCTAGTCAGATCTTAACAGAGGTGGTACACTATCATTTCATGGATCAGGCACACATAAGAAATTTTTGCATCATAGCTCACATTGATCACGGGAAATCTACACTCGCGGATCGTCTTCTTGAAGTTACCGGTACTGTCGAAAAACGAGCAATGAAAGCGCAAATGCTAGACAAGATGGATTTGGAGCGGGAAAAGGGAATTACGATCAAACTTGCACCAGTTCGAATGAAATATAAAGACGTTGAACTTAACCTGATTGACACTCCTGGTCATGTAGATTTTAGCTATGAAGTATCAAGAAGCCTTCAAGCTTGTGAGGGTGCAATATTGGTAGTAGATGCATCTCAGGGGATTCAGGCTCAAACGCTTGCAAACGTATACCTTGCAATGGATGCGGATTTAAAAATAATCCCGGTATTAAATAAAATTGATCTTCCAGCTGCAGATGTAGATAAAGTAGGTTCAGAAGTAATGAGCTTGCTAGGATGTGAACGAGAAGACATCATGCATATTTCTGCAAAAACTGGCGAAGGTGTGGAAGCAGTTCTAGACAGAGTTATTAAAGATGTTCCAGCACCTAATAGCTCCGAGCAAGTTACGACAAGAGCTTTAATATTTGATAGCTATTATGATGATTATCGGGGAGTTGTTCTGTATGTTCGTATAATTGACGGTAGAATTTGCAAAAATGACGAAATCTTAATGATGGCAACTTCTGCAGAAGGCTTAGCATTAGAAGTTGGCTCATTGGCACCCGCAATGACTCCGTCAAAAGATCTCAGCGCGGGCGAAATAGGCTACATTGTTACAAACCTTAGAAGCACCAGAGAAGCTAAAGTTGGTGACACAATAACGTTAGTTAAAAATTCTGCAACTAACCCATTGCCTGGATATAAAAATGTTAAACCTTTTGTTTACGCAGGTTTGTTTCCGGATAGTAATGAGAATTATCAAACCCTTAAAGACGCGATCGAAAAACTTAGTCTAAGCGACTCAGCCTTACAGTTTACTCCAGAAAATTCACCAGTACTTGGCTTTGGGGTTCGAGTTGGATTCTTAGGTTTGCTGCACATGGATATTGTTCGCGAAAGATTAGAGCGTGAATACGGATTAGATTTAGTTATTACCAACCCCTCAACTGATTATGAGTTGACTCTAATTAATGGTGATGAAGACGTTATAAGAAGTGCGTCAGACCTACCGGATCCTGCAAAAATTAGTGAAATAAGAGAGCCGTGGATTAAGGGTGAGATAGTAGTTCCAAAAGACTATGTAGGTGCAGTTATTCAGCTGATTTCAAGCAAGCGTGGTGTGCAAACAAACTTGAGTTATGTGGATGCGCAACTTGCACTTGTGAGTTTTGATGCGCCACTAGCAAATTTATTAACAGACTTTTATGATCAACTAAAAAGCGTTACCAGCGGGTATGGGTCGTTTAATTATGAGCTTGATCATTATAAAGCCGAAGATCTTGTGCGTGTTGATTTTTACGTCGCCGGCGATATGGTTGATGCGCTTAGCGTGATGGTTCATAAAACCGAAGCTGATGCATTAGGACGAGAAATAGTTAAAAAACTTAAAGATATTATTCCCCGCCAAAACTTTCAAGTACCTTTGCAGGCTGCTATTGGCGGTAGATTTATTGCCCGAGAAGATCTTAGCGCCTACCGTAAAGACGTTACAAGTGGTCTGTATGGAGGCGATGTATCGCGTAAGAAAAAGGTGCTAGCTAAGCAAGCAAAAGGTAAAAAACGACTGAAGCGGTTCGGTAAAGTTGATATTCCTGCAGAAGCCTTCACCGTACTTTTAAAAAGAGACTAGTGCTATAATCTACCAATGGAAGATCAAAACAAAAAACCAATAATAACAATTGCAGGCTACCCAGGAAGTGGTAAATCGACCACTGCAAAACTTGTAGCAGAAAAACTGGGCTACATGCATTTTTCTTCTGGTGATTTATTTCGTGTTCTAGCTAAAGAGCAAGGCATCGATGTATTGCAGGCTAATATAGATGCCGAAAAAGAAGAAGAAATACCAAAAATTGATCAACTTGTAGATGATCGCTTGCAAGAAATTGGCAAAAATGACGAAGAAGTGGTTATCGATTCACGACTCGCCTGGCATTGGATACCTAAATCCTTCAAGATATTTCTAGATCTTGAATTAAGCATCGCGGCTGAAAGAATTCTTAACAAAATGACACCTGAAAGAATCGATGCGGAGCATATTCCAGATGATCCAAACGAATACGCGCTTGTATTAAAAAAGAGGCTTGATAGTGAAATGCGTCGATACAACAAGATTTATAACGTAAATCCTTACGATACCGCTAATTATGATTTAGTAATCAATACGTCCTCTCATGATATTGACGAAGTAGTAAATCTGATT
>JBFJNW010000029.1:0-7447 GCA_041617975.1 Saccharimonadales bacterium (SeqCode) | reverse complement strand
TGGATCAACTACAGTTGCAACTTGGGTATTCAATGTTAAATGCAGTCCAGATAACACTTTAACCGTAGCTGGTACTCCGCGTGAATTTGCAGTCAGATATCAAGTTGAGGGTGCAACAGGCGCCCAACAGCGATGTATTTCAGGCTAATAGTTAAAATTATAATAAAAATTAAACAAAAAACAGACCATAATGGTCTGTTTTTTGTTATGCTTAAAAGGAAATGAAGTTAACATTAATATTGCTAATTATGGCTGGTCTGTCGTTTGGTAGTTTCGTGAATGCATTGGTGTGGCGAATTCGCGAACTAGAAAGCACATCTTCCAAAAAGAAACGCAAAGTATTATCACCAATTTCTGGCAGGTCAATGTGCCCAAGATGCAAGCATGAACTTGGTCCACTAGATTTATTGCCTGTATTGAGTTGGGTATTTCTGCGCGGCAAGTGCAAGTATTGTAAAAAACCAATTAGTTGGCAGTATCCTTTGGTGGAGCTCATTGGAGCAGTTGTATTTGTAGCATCCTATTTGTTTTGGCCTGTTACGCTTGTCGGTACGTTATGGATAGCTTTTATAGTGTGGCTAGCAATCATTACCGTTTTACTTGCTTTGGCCATCTACGACCTTAGGTGGATGGAGTTACCAGATTCTCTTGTTGTCGTATTAAGTGTGTTTTCTGTTATATTTGTTTTAGTTCAGTTTGCTGTTCAGGCTATTAGTGTAAGTGAATTAATTAGTTCGATGTTTAGTGCAGGACTTCTTTTTGCTGTATTTTATATATTATTTCAGGTTTCTAAAGGGCGGTGGATTGGGGGTGGCGATGTAAAGTTAGCACCCGCTTTAGGTTTGCTTGCCGGCAGTCTTGCATCAGTCGCCTTAGTGGTTTTTATAGCATCCTTGATTGGAAGCATTATCGGTATCCCATTGCTTATATTCAAAAAACAAAAGCATCAGATCAAGCTGCCATTCGGGCCATTGTTAATAATCGGACTACTGGTTGTGTTCTTTTATGGCAATAATATAATTAATTGGTACATGTTGAGAGTGCTTTCTTTATAAAAGTTAAGCTTAACAGAAGCGCTTATGCTATAATTTCAGTTATGATTAGGCTGCATGGCCACAGGGGTGGATATACTATAATTGAGACGCTTATATACCTAGGCGTTACATCAATGCTCTTTGTTTCTGCGGCAGCATTAATATCAGGGCAACAAGGCAAGACAGAATTCGTACAATCCGTAAGAGAAGTCGAATCTTATATTTCTGACATAAGTAATGATGTTAGCACGGGTTATTTTCCGTCATCCGATGTTGGCTGCAACCATGTTGGCAGTGGGCCAGTACTTGTTGGTTCTGGTGAACTTGGGACTAGGGGAAGCTGCCTATATATTGGTAGGCTTTTCCATGTTTTCCCTGATGAAGCCGATGGAGACCACAGGATAACTGTGTATACAATTGTCGGCACAAGAAAACAAAGTACTGCAGCTAATTCACCAGAAGCAACAAACTTGAGTGAGGCAAATGTTAGTATATTTCCTGGACAGTTAATAGAAACTAAAGATTTTTCTTCCTCAATCTCGTTTGACTCAATTGAATACGCTGGCAGGGATACGAGCGCTTTTGGGTTTACATCATCGTTAAATAGTACTATAGGCGGAAATGACTCATGGGCTACGGTTGCGAAATCATTGACAGTTAGAAATACAGATGTAGGCAGCGAAACGCCGAATGAAATTAAAAATGCATTTGAGCAAGATTCTTCCAGGATAGAGAATCCCGGCGAGATTACGATATGCATCAATAGCAACGCTACCGATCAACACGCAATACTAAGGGTAGGCAGTGGTTCAAGCAGTAAGGGTATATTTACGGTTATAAATCCAGGTGGTTGCCCATGAAGCTAGGTAAAAGAGGGGATACGATCATAGAGGTTTTAATGGCAATTGTGGTTATTAGCGCTACTTTGGGTACGGCATTCGCTACTATAAACAGTGGAGTTAAGGGAACAAGATCATCACAGGAAAGAGCAGAAGCACTTAAGATTGTTGAATCGCAAATTGAGCTTCTTAAATCTGCTAGAGCTAATTCAGTTTCAGGGTTGTATGGAAGATCAAGAGCTTTTTGTGTAAATAAAACAGGTAGCAACATCACTATTCATGAAGCATTTAATCCTCCAGGATCTGTTGGTGATGCACAGGCACAACCATTAACCAGTTACTCTAATGATTGTAGAAATAATTCAATAACAGGTGGGTATAATTACTCCATAGAGGAAGATGCTTCAAATGTTTTCGTAATTCGAGCCAGGTGGTCAAGTATAACAGGTGATAGAAATGATCAGATTGAAATAAAATATAGAATGGTTCCATTATGACCAAGAGTAAGGGCTTCACTATAATCGAGCTGCTTATTGCAACCACCGTATTCTCTACCATTCTTTTAATTAGTACATCTGGTTTAATTTACATAGGGAAGGTTTACTACAGGACAGTAAGTCAGTCTAAAACTCAAGAAGCAGCAAGATCAATAATTTCTGAAGTTTCTCAAAATGTTCAATTTTCGGGTAGTCGTGTTACGGCAGGAACAGACGCTTATTGTATCGGCAGCACTATGTATGCAAGATACTTAGATAGACACGTAAACGGCGGAAATAATCAAGGTTTATTCAGGGGTGGATATAGCGGAGCATGCAATGCATCAAACTTAAATGCTGGAGCAACTCAACTCGTACCAAGAGGCATGTTTTTAAGAGCATTTTCTATAAATGTAGACGCGTCCATACCGGATTTAGCAACAATTACGGTTCATGTTGTTCAGATTCCATCGACTGATTCTATCGGAGCAGGCGGTGTTTCTTCGTTATTTGATGGTTCATTTTGTAGGGGAGGAGCCGGATCAGAGTATTGTGCTTCATCAAAATTAGAGACAACAGCTTTTAAACGGATATAATGGTAATAATATGACATCTAATCAACAAAATAATTTAAAACAAAACCAGCAAGGAATGGTCGCAATAATGGTTGCGGTATTTCTTGTTTTAATTATTAGCCTACTGGTGGTTAATTACTCAAGGCTAGTCAGGCGCGAGCAACGTCAGACTCTTGACCGACAACTTAACACACAAGCTCAATATGTAGCTGAATCTGGAGTAGATAATATCGCCCAGCATTTGACTAATAACCCTACTTTCACAAAGACACAGTGCGACGAAAATAGTGACGGAGACCCACTCTTTGAAAGTAACTTAATAATTGATGCGGGAAATTTAGAGGTAACATGTTCTCTGGTTGATCCATCTGATTTTGTGCTTCAATATGATGGCGTCAGTGAATCATCCGAGATCATACCCTTAAATGGAAACGGCACCACAATTCATTTTGTTACAATTAGATGGAGCAACAACGGTACATTTAATATTGCTGGCTGTAATAGCTCAAGATTCCCAACAAGCATGCCAGCAAACTGTACCCCTGGATTATTAAGGGTGGATTTAGTAGACACTACTCCTCCAATTAACCAAGCTAACTTATTAAATAATACATTCACTGCATTTTTCTATCCAGAAAATAGTGGCAGTCCCACAAACATTAATTTGGGTAGGGGGCCGTCTAATCAGGGGGTTATACGTGACACTAACTGCTCTGGCGGTGAGTGCACAATGACGATAACCGGTCTCAATTCTTCAAGCTATCATATGCGTTTGCAGTCGCTGTATAATAATTCAAACGTAAGAATAACAGCATTTAATAATGGCGGCGGAGGAACTCCAGTTAGATTATATGGAGCCCAAGCGAGTATTGATATAACTGCCAAGGCTGTTGATGTGATTCGTCGTGTAAGGGCGCGAGTTTCCATCAGTGGATACGATAGCGCCGGCTCAACTCCCACATCTTCTATAGGCTCCGCGTTAGAAGTAGCTGGAGACATCTGTAAGAGGTATAACGTAATACCCGCCAGTCCACCAACAGAACCTGGCAGCGTAACAGCTGATGGTACCTGTGTTGTTCCGCCAGGGCCTTAAAAACGAAATTTTAATTTATTCAGCTTTGTGATGGAATTTCTCGTGCACGGATTTTAGGTGCGGGTCGGTTACGTGAGTATAAATTTGCGTCGTTGCAATATTGCTGTGACCAAGCATCGCTTGAACACTTCTGAGGTCTGCTCCGTTCATCAGTAAATCTGTCGCGAAAGAGTGGCGCAAAGTATGCGGGCTAACGTGTTTTGTAATACCAGCAAGCAACGCATATTTTTTAACCATTCTCTGGACACTTCTGGTGGTCAATCTGTGATAGTTACCACTAGTGTCGATTGTTTTTTTGCCAGAATACCTAATAAACAGGGGATTAACTGTGTCTTGACGTTTATCAATGTATTGTTCTATCCAGTGAGCGGCGGATTCACTAATAAAAATTGGTCTGTCTTTTTGACCTTTTCCGCGCACCATGAATTCTCGACGCTTTAGGTTAATATGATCTTTATTAAGTCCCACGAGCTCTGAAACACGCAAGCCCGAACTAAACAATAGTTCAAGAATTGCACGGTCTCGTAAGCCTTGTTGGGAGCTTAAATCAGCTTGCTTAAATAATCTATCTACTTCCTCGGGGGTTAGGAATGTTACTTGTTTTCGCTTAGTTTTGGCAAGCTCAATTTTATCTGGCTGCATTACTGGCAAATCTCTTTTGGCGCAGTACTTGAGAAAACTTCTAAGCGCGATCAAATGGTAGTTTTGGGTTGTTTTTTGGAGTTCATCCGCGGTGTTTGTGCCTAGACGGTTAAGCCAAAGTCGCCATTTGCGAACCAGCTCTTGATCAATATCAGTTAATTTAATATCACCAGCAAAATCGATTAATCTTGTTAGGTAATGGTCATAGTTTTGGATTGTTTTTTGTGATCGGTTTTGTTCGATCTCAAGGTATTCTAAAAAGTCAGTTTTGATTTTCGAAAAAAGCATATATTTATTGTACGACACAATATGCAATAGTGCACGGTATCTGTTAAAATAGATAAAACTAAACAAGGGAATTGAATGGAAAAAACTCTGATCATACTTAAGCCTGATGCCGTACAAAGAGGCGTAGTGGGTGAAATTATTACTCGTTTTGAACGAGCTGGCCTTAAAATGATTGCAATAAAGATGATTGAGCCTGACGATGATCAGTATTTCTAGCACTATGAAACTATTGGACAGGTCATTTCTCGTCGCGGTCAACAGGTATTTGATGACAACTTAGAATTTATGCGTTCTGGTCCAGTAATAGCCATCATACTAGAGGGCGTAGAAGCTGTCTCGTTAGTCAGAAAAATGGTAGGCGACACAGAACCTAAATCGTCCGTGCCGGGAACTATAAGGGGTGATTTTGCTCACATGAGCTATGGACATGCAAACGAACATGGCATCGGGATTCCTAACTTAATCCATGCTTCAGGCGATTCTGACGAGGCAAAACTTGAGATTGCTTTATGGTTTAGTATTGAAGAAATGCATAACTATTCGACACTTCACGAACAGTTCACAAATGCTGAATCGATGAAGAAAAGTAAGAAAAAGAAAAAATAGTTTTATAAATGAGCAGCAGCCAACCTGCTCAATATGCCCTGGTAGCTCAATGGATAGAGCAGCTCCGTCCTAAGGAGAAGGTTGTAGGTTCGACTCTTACCCAGGGCACCAAAAGCCGGTAATGCAGTTTTGCATTGTCGGCTTTTTATTTAGTCGAAGAGTCGAACACGTATTAAAGTTTGCTAGTAGACCTTTTGGCTAAAACCTATTACGCTTAGGGTATGGCAAAAAATAATACAGATAAGCCAGTTAAATATTTTGAAGACCAGTTTGACGACGAAGAAGTGCTATACGTGTTTAAAAAACACCCTGTAGTTATGCGAAAAGGCTTAATTTTAAGCATGATAGCACTACTTCTGGGTACCGTTCCAGCCTTGATAAAACCAGAGTTTAGTTATTTTTATGGTGGACTGGCTGCCGGCACGATATTGGCGATAATTGTATTTATGCCATCGTGGATTACCTGGAACTTTAGTGTGTTTATTTTGACGGACCAGAGGTTTATTCAAATTACTCAAAAAGGCTTGTTTCATAAAAGCGTGGTGGACATGGGAATTAATCAAATACAAATGGTCAATTATGAAGTTGCTGGAGTGCAAGAATCTTTACTGGGATTTGGTACAATAATGATGCAGACATATATTGGTGACTTAGTAATACATGACGTACACCACCCTGCAAAGATTCAGAAGAAATTAATAGGTATTTTAAGAGAAAAGGGGTCGCTAAACAGCACCTCGCAACAATCTCAAGATCAGGAAAGCTAAATGAAGAAAAAAATACAGAAACTTAAAGACTCTGCTAAGAACATGCAAGCGAGACGCCGCGGAGAAGAAGAGAACGTTCCGCGCATAACCAACAAGACAGTTGCCGAACATCGAGAAGAAGTTATTGGTGGTGCAAGGAAGCTGATTTTGCCACTGCAGCATTCTAAGCACAAGATTGTCTTGTTTTCCGTAGGACTGTTTATTGCAGCGGTACTGGCGTTTTTTACATACTGCACACTTAATTTATATAGATTTCAGTCTAGCGGCACGTTTTTGTACCGAGTAACTCAAGTTATTCCATTTCCTATAGCTAGATCAGGCAGTAGCTTTATAGCCTATGAAAATTATTTATTCGAACTAAGGCACTACAAGCATTTTTACGAAAATCAACAGGAATTAGACTTTGAGTCTGAGACTGGTCAGCGTCAATTAACAGAATTTAAGCGCCGAGCTCTAGATAAGGTCGTTAACGATGCATACATCAAGCAACTTGCTGTACAAAATAATGTAACAGTAACCGATAAAGAGGTTGAAGACGAGATCCACATTGTACGAAGCCAAAATAGGCTGGGAAATAGCGAAGAAGTTCTGGAGGAGACACTTAAGAAGTTCTGGGGCTGGTCGATTGATGACTTCAAGCGAAGCTTAAGACAGCAACTACTTAGCCAAAAAGTTGTTCAAGCTCTTGACACTGAAGCCAAGGAAAGAGCTGACAAAGCACTAAACACACTAAAATCTGGTGCCGATTTTGCAGCCGTAGCATTAGAACTATCAGATGACCCGGCCACAAAAGATTCTGGCGGTGAATTTGGAGGATTAGTGTCGAGAAATACTAAAGACTTAGACCCTCAAACTACTAAAAAATTGTTCGAACTGGAAGTAGGTGAGTACTCGGAAGTATTTACCACTAGTTTTGGGTACGAAATCGTAAAAGTTCTAGAGAAAAAAGACGGGAAAGTTAAGGGCGCACACATTTTAATTAATTTTAAAGATGTCGAAACTTTCATAAATGACCTAAAGGCTAAGCAACCAGCTCGAGTTTATATAACTTTACCGGAATTAGTAATTATCGAAGAGGCTCAGCCGTAACAAGTCCTTACTTAGTTGACTGTCTTAGCCTTATTTAT
>JBFJNW010000028.1:0-7665 GCA_041617975.1 Saccharimonadales bacterium (SeqCode) | reverse complement strand
TTAATTCTTGATACAAGTGGAGCCTCTGTACTTTTAGGCAATTTCATAATTTCCCTAAGAACTCCATCAATTCTTGCTCTGATTTTTAATTCTTTTTCTAGGGGCTCGATATGAATATCGCTTGCCCTATTTTTAGCTGCAAATTCTAATATTGTTGAAAGAGCTTTACTGATTGGAGAATCTTGAACAATTGTTTTTATTGTGGCTTTTTTGTCATTTGTCTTTTTTTGAGAGCCCTTCTTTTCATCAGAATCATTCTGATTTTCTTGTTCGTCATTAAATGAGTCTGGTATCTGTTCATCAAGTTCGAGCGCATACTGCTTTAGAACCGACCTTATGCCCTCCTCGCTTGCTGAATACACCTTAAGAGCTCTTCCAATTTTGTTCGACAAAAAGTCAACAGCTTGGATGTTATCGGCATCCAGCATAGCAATTACAAGTTTATTATTCATCTCGCCCAATGGTACCGCCATGTACTGCTGCGCAATATCCTTGGATAGCAGTTTTAGAATTTCTGGATCTACGCGAGCTGTACTAAGATTTACATAAGGGACATTGTTGGCCGAAGCGATGATTTTAGTTAACTCTTCGTTGGTAACTAACTCTTCTTTTAATAAAAGTGAAAATAATGGAGTGGAGTCACTTTTTGCTTTTTCTTTAATTTCATTTAACTTTTCTTCTGTGAGTAATTTACTTTCAACAAGCTGCTTCTCGACTATTTTTTGTGCAGCTGACGATAAAACACTCATTTAGAAATCGCTTTCTGACTATTGGCCATTAGAGAATGGATCTGTATTTTCGCCTTCACCAATGCGTATTATTTGAGTTGGATTTACTGACTGACTGTTAAAATATTTTTCGTCTGGATCTACAAATTCTGAACTAATTGGACTAACTACTTCGACTTCTGCTTGTCGGCCTGCGGCCGGAATTAGTAAGAAGTTAGAAATCATAAACGAAAATACTCCGGCTATGATTACGACTACGATCAAGAGGGCTACATCCTTTTGTTTCATTGGATAGTCTCCTTAGTGATCTGTACTCGTGTTTCTGGTTGGTAGTATGATTTACCGTTTACAGTAACCGTCACAGACTGAACGCCAGAACTTTCAATTGTAAAATCTTTTATATAAAGTGGGCGAATAGATTTTTGAAATTTAGTAAACATTAGTTGAGAACCCTCAAGAGAAGTTGCAACACTAAATTCAAATGGAATTTCAATTGGCTGTGGAGCAACGTTTAGATCTGACTGTGACTGTGCAAGAATTTCGTCTACACCATCAATGGTCTCTATAGATATGCCCTGTTCACTTAGTATTTTCTCGACACTTGTTACAAGCGCCGGAAAATCATATTTACTTGGTAGAGCATCAAGTACAAGCCTTGCATTATCACCATCACGCTCCCCTTGTCCTAAAGAATCACCGCCTATCGCATTTGGCTGCTCTTGCACAAAGGCTTTGTAAGAATTAACCAACTTATCGGTTGCCTGAATATTTTCAATCAATTGGTCAAGAGCCAGCTCTTTCTTATTAATAATCTTGCTTTGAAACCTACTTTGATCCCATAGGCCTTTTGAGGCAACAAGACAGAAGGTGACTACTACGGATGCGACCACAAGAGTTAGGATAACGGCAGAATTTGCACGATCTACCATTGCTCGTTTAGTGGATGGAAGTTGTAACTTCATTACTGGTCACTCCCTTGATCTTTATTTTCTTGTTGCTTAAATACGCCCTCGTTTGGCTTCTCTGTTTCTGATCTTGTCGTAATAATTTTCGGCACCTTAAGACTTATCTTTTCCCTTGAATCAAAAATTAGTGGATCGAATGCTAGCTTAATCTCGAATGTATTCTCACCGTTCTCTGTACTGAACTCAAGTACAACGTTAGAAAAAGCGTTAACCTGTTCACTTCCTTCGCTGCTAAAAGTTGTAAATTTAAGGGTATCGATAAATTTATTTATAGTCTTAAGGCTATTCGCGGCCCCTTTAAAATAAATAGTAGATTCCTCAAAATTTAAACTCGCTTCAGATAAAGTTAGATTTTGTTCAGGAGTTTCTGCGGGAACTAACTGGGGTAAGTAATTATAAAAACGCGTAACTACAGGTTTTGAATCATGTAAATCAGTAAGGCTATTGAGCTGATTCTGTATTGTTAAAATTTTATCAAGGTCGCCAAAACTCTTCAAATCTTGCTCACTATCGACAATGTCTTGTGACAAGTTCGCAAGATGTCTTTTTTGCACAACGTTAACAGAAACAAAGAAAAGTACAAATATGCCGATCGAAACTGAACATACGATAAATGCAATTAAAGTTACGTTTCTTCGCGCTCTTTTTGCACGGATATATTCCATTTTAATATCTGGGAGGAGATTGAATTGAATCATTCGTCTCTCCCAGCGAGTCCTGCTGCGACCCCAAAATGATTTGATACAGCCAGTAGTTCATTTTGACGTTCTGTCGGAAATGCGATATTTCTCCAGGCGCTTCCTATCTCGACATTAATTCCAAACTTATTAGCAACATACAGAGGAAATTCAGGTAACGCAGATGCTCCCCCTGTTACGATAATACGATCTAATTTAACTCCTTCGTATCTAGTCTGGAAAAACTTAATAGATTTTTCAATTTCAGACATGATAATGTCAACAGTGCCAATAATCGCGTCGTGAATTTGACCTTCTAGTTTGTCTTTTGAGATACCAAACTTAAAGACAAACTGGCTTGCTTGCGCCTCATCAATTGAAAGCGACTGCATTGCACTCCTAATAATTGCTTCGGATCCGGTTGGAATAGATCGCGTTAGTCGTGGAGCACCATTCATTACGATCACAATGTCACTGTTTTTGCTTCCAATATCAATGACCATTTGCGGAAGAGTAGTTTCCGTAGCAATCATTGCGCGTGCAAGTGCAATATTATCAGGCTCAAAAGCAATTACATTTAGACCAATAGATTCAAGCATCTCAAGTCGTGATTCAACATAACTATTTACGACGCTAGTTAACAAAACTTCGATTTTGGTTTTATCTTTAGGCGAATCGCCAATCATAGCCCAATCAATTTTAGACTCGCTAATAGGTGTGGGAATTAAAGATTCTGCTTGGTATTGAATAGACTTCCCGAGCTCTGCATCAGATAATCTGTCAATGTCCACAACTGTCGTAAAAACACGATGAGATGGTATGCCAACCGCTACGTCTCTAGTTGTAACCCCAGACTGGCTTACTAAATCCCTAATTACTTGAGCCAATTTTTGCTGCTCATTTTTAGAATCACTCAGAGATAGTTTTTGATCAATATTAACTGTTCCGTAGCGCATTAGAGATTTAACACTCCCCTTGCTGCGTAGTTCGACAAGTCGAACAGCCGATGTGCCAATATCTAAACCAAAAAAGTCACCAACACCACTTAATAAACTCATTTGCTGGTGTCTCCGATTTGGTATTTTTTTGAATTTTCTCTTATCATGTTGCCCACTTTAATTTATAAGAATTTGTACTTATGTACGAACACTTACACTTGTTGAGAATTATAGCATAACCACTTCTACCAAAAAACAATTTTCTGTTAAAGAATTGGGGGTAGACTGGAGTAGCTCTCGTACCTAACGCTGCCACTGCCCGAGCCAGCTGTGGACTTTCTTAGCCAATGGAACGGAGATTCAATAAACACTTCTGATGACGTACTACCTAAGTAGTCCGCTCCCGTATCGTCACCAACAGTGCCCGCTAGGCGATGTAGATGCACTCTTCGTGCTAAAACAGCACCAAAAAATCTTAGCTGTGCAGCTGACGTACAGTCATTTGTGAGCTGTGAATACGTAGGTGTGCTATTTACTGTTGGAGCACATGTATAGATATTTCCACCAGTTGCAGCATTTAGAGGCATAGCTATGTATTCACCTTCTAGCCGAGTTACTCCTGGCTGCACAAATATATCGCCTTTTACTACAAACCTGATGTGTGGCAAGCTATCCACCGATCCATACCCACCAACTGCGTAATTCATGTCTCCGGTAATCGTGAGATTCCCATCTACATATATTTCAAGATCACCCCTGAAAGACCCAAATCCCGAAGCAGATAAATTGCCGCTATGGCTTATGACCTTAACGCCTCCGGCAGCAACAGCATTAGCCTCTGCGTTAAATTGAGCATCGTTTGATGTGATTGTTCCGGTACCGTACGGAGAAAAATGATCAGAACAAAAGGTTCGTATTCTACCGAAGTTGCCAGGGCCACCACTGTTGGCAAATGTTAACCCATTTGGCTTTACCGGATTCGCGCCTCGTAAACTTGCAGATATAAATCCGAGTACCGAGCTTCTTGCAAAAATCGCAAGCTGCGCACCCGAGCCTCTATAAGAAGTAGCTGAACCTGAGTTAAAGGCTCTGATTTCGCCATTGTCATAATTAGTGCATGTTCCTGATTCAAATATTGGAGCTCCGGCTGTCATGTCTCCACGGAAAGTCTGAAAGAATGGTTGTGCCTCTGTCGACTGTCCCGAGAAGTCACAATCACCACTTGCGTCCAAGGCTACACACGGAGGATCCCCATCCCTTCCAAATGAACAATCAATTGTTGGACCACCTCCAGACACCACTGCCCTTATAGTTCCCGAATGTGTACCCGGCTGTGCTGTAATGCCAGTAAACCTAGTTATGTAGCGTGACACATTTCCACCGGCTCTAGAATCATTAGGCGGGGTAAATGGAGCGGCAGAATATGACACGGTATGTGCAAAACTTGGGTCGTAGGCATCGCCTACTGAATTTACCCCAACGTTAGATCCGAAATTTTCTCTGAATCCAAGAGTAAAAGTCATGTCAAACGGTTGACCAGGTTGAGAAGGATTGGGGTTGAACACAAGACTACTCGGCGGACTATCACAGGTAAGTAACAAACAAGGGCCAATATTTACGGTTGCGCTAGTAGTACTCGTTCCCGTTGATTGATCATCCACCCGTACATAAAATGAATGTGCACGTATATCGTGCCATCGATCAAACTCATTAACTGACTTAGTGCCAGTTTGTCCACTGTTAAGCGATCCTGCGCTAGGGATTCTACCATCTGCGCTTGGGGATGTATTAACACCGTCTACATATAATCTGGCAGCCCATTGCCCTCCAGATGGCACATTAACTGTAAGACTTATTCCTCCACCGCAGCTTACGCTAAAATTAATAATGATTGGGGGTGGTATTTCCCTATAAATTAAATCAAAACCGGTGTCGGATACTCTGTCGTAACTACAAAAGTCATTTATTGCGCAACCAGTATATCTATTTTCGCCAGCAATTTGCCATTCATAAGATCCTTGATTACAGTAATTATTCCCTGCTGCTGTTACTGGAGCCGCGGTACTTACACCAAAACCTGGGCAATCATGTACAGTATCCCTATATCTTTCACTCCACGGCCTAACACGTGGAGCGCCTGTGGTGTTTGAAGGCTGAGGCCCACTCGCTCTAACACAAAAAGCAGTACCGCGAGGAATCGTAAAAGCAAAGTTCCCGCTTGCGTTAGTAGTTACAGTTCCGTTACAAGTATTAATTTGCACCCCTGAAGCTCCGCCACTACTAGTTTGTGAAGGATGCCTAAACACCCTACCTCGAACAGTAATTGGTTCTGGTGTAACGGTTACTGTTATTGTCATCGAAAGGTTTGTCTCATTTGAACAGGCATTGAATGAAGCCTGATTAAAACCACTTACATACTCTCCAGAATAAACACACTGAAATCTTCCGAACTCACTTGGAGTTCCGATTAGTCCTCGTCTATCGTTAATTTTCTTTTCATTGTTCATATTGACGTTATATGTATATGGGCCGCCCGTGAGACCAGCTGGTAAATTCAAGGTAAAAGGCAACCCGACTACTCCAACATGAGTATCGCGGTTAGCGTAATCTGGATAATTAACTATATGTATTCCACCACCTGAAATTCCGGATACTGAAGTGCCTCCACTGGATGTCATGCTGGCAAACCTATAGCCTGTCGGATTTGGAGAATATAGACTGTTATAGCAAGTACTAGCTGCGTGTACTGCTACGAGGGAAATGCTTGAAGTACCATACGGAACTGTAATTGCTGTCGAGGAAAAATTAGTACCGTTATTTACCGCAATCCAACTGCTTTGAGAAGAGTTCTGATAGGTTCCCGAACCATCTGTGCACCTTTGAGGTCTACCCTGACGCATACTGTGTCCTGCTGGAATCATGGATGTAGGATAATTAGCGTTCGAGTAGTTACCGGTGATCGCACTCACTTGTGATGGCATAAAAAATACACCTAGCGAACCTAAGGTTATACTTAATATTATTGCTATATTAGTTGATCTCATTCATCCCCCTCTGGTGGACCAGTATCTTCTGAACAGCAATAAAAAGTGTTGTTTTTATAATCATTCTCTTGGTTTGATACGTACTCTATAGCTGTGCCGAGATCATCAACTGTGCCGCCAAGAAAAACCAGACGTAGGTCAACAGAGTTGCCTGCCTCTGTAATTAGTCCAGTTAGGTCGGCATAACTACTCTTTGCACCAGAAGTATCAGAAAGCTGGATATTTAACGCGGTTAAAATATAAAGGCAGTTTTGATCATTCTTATAGTCAAGTTTATTAATCTCATCCCGAATTTCGCGTTTTCTTTCAATTGACATTGCTTTTCCTGAAGTTGAATCGATTATCTCTTCGTACAGACCAGAATCCCTTAAGCTAGAGCTGCAATCAATTAAGGATTCTGTTGTGCTCTTATCTCCTTGATTTGCAGAATTCAGTAGACTTTTAACAACGTTTTGAACTGGCGTGTATGAGCTTGTAGATAATCCATAGATTACCAGCGCGAGCAAAAGCGTTAATAGTAGCGCTGTAAATCTATTTAATCTAAACCTCTTAAATTTAGAAAAATCACCTACTTCAACAGTGTTATCTGAATTTTTTTTCGTCTTTATAGGTTTACCCATTGCGCACTTTCTGCTTATGTTTGAAGTATACTTATGACTTTAGCTATTGGCAAGTAATTGATGAGGTCAAAACCTATGCGTAATTTAAAAAGCATATCTATAGGCAAAAATTTCAAATATAAAAAACCTCAACAGATGTACCATCTGTTATACTAGCCTTTAATATGAGTTTATCTGTAGGAATTGTAGGACTGCCGAATGTCGGGAAATCGACTCTTTTTAATGCATTAACTGATAGCACAGTTCTGGCTGCTAATTACCCTTTTGCAACAATAGAACCAAATACCGGTATAGTCCCCGTTCCCGACGAGCGCCTCGGCAAATTATCACAAATGTACGGTAGCGCTCCTGTTAAACCGGCTACTGTAAATTTTGTAGACATTGCTGGACTGGTTGAAGGTGCTAGCAAGGGAGAAGGCTTAGGTAATAAATTCTTGAGCCACATTCGAACCTGTGATGCAATTTTGCAAGTCGTGAGAGGGTTTGATGACGGCGATGTAGTCCGAAGCGAAAGTAGTCGTGACCCAAGCCACGACATAGACGTTATTAAGACCGAGCTAATCCTCGCCGATCTACAAACTGTAGAAAATAGAGCCAACAAGGTCAACAAAGAGGCCCGCGCTAATCCTAAATTAAAGCCAGTAGCCGACACTGTTGCTTCGATTCTGGAACTTCTGAATAACGGTCAAGCTT
>JBFJNW010000027.1:0-7687 GCA_041617975.1 Saccharimonadales bacterium (SeqCode) | reverse complement strand
TCAGTAATTATGATAATTATTGGTGGATTAAAGTACGTAACTTCTAGCGGTGACTCCAACAATATAACAAGTGCCAAAAACACTATACTTTATGCGATTATAGGACTCGTTGTAGTAGCATTTGCTCAAATAATAGTCAGGTTTGTGGTTAATACAGCCACTTAGTCAAAAAATATGACATTTTCAAGAGTAAAAATTGGACTACTAACAATCCTAGCAAGCCTAATGTCGATAGCATTTATGGCGGCTCCAGTTGCAGCACATCACTGCTTTGGGCACTCTGGTGGCGGAGGTGCTACAGGCCAAAGTAAAATTAGCGAATGCTTGGATGCAGGTGCATGTCTAGACACCAAGGGAGCAAACTGCGCAAATAAGGACACGTTGGACGGATCGGTTAACAACTTAATATCTACAGTAATATCATTTATTTCTTATATTGTAGGAATTGTGTCTGTAATAATGATAATTATCGGTGGACTTAAGTACATTACCTCTAGTGGCGATTCAAACAACGTTACGAGCGCCAAAAACACCATCCTTTACGCAATCATAGGTCTTGTTGTTGTAGCGTTTGCGCAGATAATAGTCAGGTTTGTGCTGAACAAGGCCACCTAAAAACGCTATATATTTGTATAAGATCTACACTTTTATAGAGGTTGAGCGCTTGCTTCGAAGCCATAAGATTGCTATAAATAAGAGCATAAAATAATAAGGAACATACATGAACAAATTAAAGACATATATAACAAGTTTGGTGCTGGCACTGGGATTAATCTCTCCCCTGGCAGTCGTAGCTACAACTAACGCTCAGTTTGATGTGGACTGTGGATCGATTGCGGATTGTGCTGATGGTGGCGCAGGAGCAACTGATCCAGAAGGTGCAGCAAGCGGTGACGAAGCTAACGAGCGAGTAAGCGCTATTATAGAAACCGTAATCAATGTGTTTTCTATCGTTGTTGGAGTTGTATCGGTGATCATGATCATCATCGGAGGACTTAAGTACATCACATCTGGTGGTGATTCTGGTAATGTGACTGGCGCTAAAAACACAATCCTTTATGCAATTATTGGTCTTGTGGTGGTAGCACTAGCCCAAGTAATTGTAAGATTCGTTCTTCAACAGGCAATCGGCGACGCATAAGCAAGCATCTCCTTGAATTAAAAACACCCCTTCCGTGGGGTGTTTTTAATTTCTGATTATAAATATTTGGGTGTAAAAAAAATACCTCCCGGTTTTCATGGGAGGTATTTAGTTTTGAAGCGCCTTTACTTAAAGGACTTGGATCTTCTTAACTGTGTCTTGCTTTACTTTGTTAAAGCTAATTGTAAGTACGCCGTCTTTCAATAGAGCTTCAATTTCGTCTTCTTTAACAGGTACTGGCAATGCAATGCTACGGCTAAATTCACCCCAGTAACACTCTTGCACAAAGTAGTTCTCTACATTCTCTTCGTTTCCGGCAGAAAGCGTTCCGCGAATACTTAGAGTGTTGTCTGCAATGCTTACGTCAAGCTCTTGCTTGTTTACGCCTGCAGTTCGTGCTTTTACGTAGAGCTTTTCTTTGGTTTCATATACATCAACTGCGAGTTGTCCCGGTACAGCTTCTTCTTCGTCCCACTCATCTTGTGGTGCGGCAGTTGCTGCTGGACCTTGATTGTCGTCTGGTCCCATTGGTGCTGGACCTAGATCTTCATCACCTAAAAAGGCGGCAGTTAACTCATCTTCCATTAATAAATCGTCATCACGACTCTTGCGTGCCATATGTTGTTACCCTCCAGGTTTGGGATACCCACAGGTGTGGTTGTTTGTATCTTGCGACATTTATCCCATTTAGTTGTAGTTTTTGGCGTTTTTGTTACCAATCAGTATAACTTGATTATATTCAGAGGTGCAACAGACGGAGCATATATTTACAACACATTAATGACAACATCTTGCAGAATCGTCCATTTTGACAGTGTAGTAAAGTAAAAGCATGTTTTTGTTAGAAAAAGCATTATCGGTAATCGCCCCACATAATTGCATAGTTTGTGAGGCCGAGGGTGCAGTTGTTTGCGCGTATTGTTTGCCAGATGTGGCTCCACCCCTTCCCTCACGGTGCTATGCCTGCTTTAGCTTAACTTTAGAAAGCGCCACTTGTGCAAAATGCAGAAACAAATCACGTCCAAAGAACGTATGGGTAGTCACGAAGTATGAGGAAGGCGCCAAGGAACTGATTCACGACCTAAAATTTGCCCGTAAACGCCAAGCCCATAAACCCATTGCAGAATTAATAGCAGATCTTCTGCCCGATTTACCAGATATGTTGGTGGTTCATGTTCCAACGGCCACATCGCGCAGACGACAAAGAGGTTATGATCAATCAGAACTTATTGCCAAAGCTATCGCCAGACAAAAAGGACTCAGACACGACAGATTACTAAGACGAATCGGGCAAACCAGACAAGTCGGCTCGGATAAAAAAGCCCGCAAACAACATATGAAGAATTCTTTTATAACAACCAAGCAGTTAGATAAACAAACTCCAATTCTACTAGTGGATGATCTGTTAACTACTGGTGCAACTATAGAATCAGCTACTCTGGCACTCAAAGAAGCTGGAGCTAAAAAAGTTTACGCAGCTGTATTTGCCCAACGGGTATAGAAAATACAAAACCCCAGCTTGCGCTAGGGTCTTCTATTTTGGCGGAGAGGGAGGGATTCGAACCCTCGGTATCGTTTCCGACACGCTGGTTTTCAAGACCAGTACCTTAAACCACTCGGTCACCTCTCCGGGTGATTCTCTATGCGCGTATTTACAAAAACGGGATTCGGTCACGTTCCGCGACCCCGGAACTTCATCTTAGAAAACAAGTTTTCAAGAGAAGTTTCCCTTGCAACATGCCACTGGCATGTCTCACCCTCTCGGGTTCGAATACACTTCAACTATTTAATAATTTATCACTCAAGTGATCAATTATTAAATGGCGGAGAGAGAGGGATTCGAACCCTCGCGCCAACTTTCGCCGACCTAACGATTTAGCAAACCGTCCCCTTCAGCCACTTGGGTACCTCTCCGTACAATTATTCTGGCCGTAACAGAGATGAATTATAGCAGATTATGCAGGTTTCGCCAGCAAGTTTGCTTTATCTGTGAATGGCTATAGAGTACAATACGCTTATGCAACCAGGATCAGTCATAAACCCAGGAACATCAGAGCAAGCGCCTACAGAAACGTCTCAGCCTCAAAATGTTCCGACTTCACCTGCAGCTACCCCAACAGAAACTTTCAACGCAAGCGGGTTTGATGAGCCAGACTACAACGAGCCACAACAGCAACAGACAGCTGAAAGTTATCAACTACCACCTGAAGAAGTGTCATGGTCGGCTAGCGAATACATATCTCATAGCAAAGACATGTCGTGGTATGTGTCACTCGGTGTAGGCGCCGGATTATTTGCGGCCCTAGTCTATTTTGTTACTCAGGATATTATTTCTTTTGCCACAGTTTTGATTGTCGCACTACTATTCGGTGTTTTTGGGTCACGCAAACCCGACGTGCTGCAATATAGCGTGCAGAGCGAAGGAATCATGGTCGCCAACAAACTATATAGTTTTAGTGATTTCAGATCTTTTTCTGTTCACGAGGACGGACCACTTCCCTCTGCGTCGTTTATGCCAACAAAGCGGTTTATGCCAGGACTTACAATTTTGTTACCCCCAGATCAAGCAAGAGAAATCGTGGACACACTTAGCCAGTATTTGCCAATAGAAGAAAGACGCCAAGAAGCCGTTGATCGCCTGATGAAGCGCCTCCGTTTTTAACAAAAATGGATTCATTGAAGTGAGCTCCGGTAGGAAATTGCGCGGAAAATTGTTGCTTATAGTTCTGTCGATCGTACCTGTCGTACTCTGGCTTCACGGCGCAGAAACTGCTCGTCTTTTCGGAAGCCCAGGGTCGGTTATTTCGGCAAGCGGCAAGGCGGCGGCCTTAGCTGGGCTTACGCTATATTGCCTTACACCAATTCTAAGTCTCAGGCACAGACTAATTACATCAATATTTGGTGGAATTGAGTCTACCTATTCTTTGCATAGAATAGCTGGGAGATCGAGCGTAGTTTTGATATTGCTTCATCCGTTGCTATTAGGACTGGGAAGGTTCATGCAAACTTCTACAATCAGAGGTATATGGGCATGGAGTGGTTTAGTAGTTCTGAGCGGCATCCTTGCTATTGGGGTGATGATTTTCATTACTGTTGTTACGATAATCTCAAACATAAGACATCAAAGATGGATCTGGCTGCATCGTTTATATGGTTGGCTAATCATATTGTATTTGATCCACGCCCTTTATGCTCGATCGCAGGTGTACAGCATAGCGACACTTAGGAGCTATATCGTCGGCGTTTCCTTACTAGGTTTTAGCGCCTTCTTGTATCGTTCAGTATTTGCAAGGTACCTAATTAAACGATATAGATACGAAGTGGCAGAGGTAAATCCGCTAACCAGCACTGTGGTTGAGCTGACATTACGACCTCGAGGAGTGCCACTAAGTTTTGAGGCTGGACAATTCGCTTTTGTATCTTTTGACGCACCAGGAGTTGACCCTGAAGCCCACCCCTTTTCTTTCTCGAATGCCAACAATGGACCATATGTTAAGTTTACTGTTAAATCACTTGGTGATGACACAAAAATACTCCAAGAACTACCTAAAAAAACCCATGCTTTGATTGAAGGCCCATACGGAGAATTTTCCTACAAACGCGTGAAGAACAAGAAGCAAATTTGGATTGCAGGTGGAATCGGCATAACGCCTTTTCTTTCAATGGCGCGGTCATTTACCGGGTCAAAAGAATACGATATCCAATTTTTTTACGGAACTGATAGCCTTGATGAAGCGGTTTTTTTACATGAGTTCATAGATATAACCAGGCACTTACCGAACAACTTCAGGACTTCTGTTGTTGCTCGCAAAACAAGTGGCTTCGTGAATCTTGATCTTATAGAAAAGAATACTCCTAATTTTAAGGAATATGATTTCTTGATTTGTGGCCCGCCTGTAATGATGACCACTATATTTAATGAACTATTAGAAGCTGGAGTTAGCGGAAGTCAGATACACATGGAGCGGTTTGGTTTTTAATCATGAGCCACCCCGCCCGCCCTGCCTGACTAATTAAAAAACCTCACCCAGTGGTGAGGCACTTTAATTGGTGCACCCGGCAAGATTCGAACTTGCGACCTCTTGTACCGCAAACAAACGCTCTATCCAGCTGAGCTACGGGTGCATACGAGGTTAAAACGAAGCTAATCATAGCATTTTATAGAGGTAAATGCTAGTTTAGATAATGACGTCTGGAAGAGTGTAGGAGTGGTTGAATTGGCTTGTTTTGAAAACAGTCAGCGACTGTTTGAGTTTTCATTGCTTGGCCGAACGAAAAATTTCATATTTTGAGAGAGCATATTTAGTACGAATCCCTCCTCTTCCGCCAAGCATAATTAATTGATTGCTGACAAGATCTGAGCGCCAAGCCAGATGATGGCGAATAGAATAAACACAATAATCGGTACCTTTGATTTCTTGAGGACCGGTCTTGCATCCCCAATATTGGCAGGCATAGTAAACGACCGCTGAACACTTTTTGTACTGTTATTTATTTGTTCAAGTACCTTAAATAGGCTTAATATTGTCTTTTTGCTCTTTAAGCTTCCGCTATTGTAGACGTAAAGTTGATTACCGATTATTTCTATGTCGACCGATTCTGGTAGATCAATTAGTGTTGCCATAACTGCAGGGTTTAGGATTTGCAGCACTTCAACTTCGTATTCTTTTGGACCAAAAACATTAAAGTACTTATTAAAGTCCCCTTCTAGTTCAAGTTTTTGAGATCTATCAAATTCAAATTGACCAACACTGCTGTCTCGCTTGTTATCTAGTAAAATATGCGGAAATGATCTATCTAAAGTAGTTTTGGCTACACCAAATGAATAGGTGTGCTGGTTTTTGCCGCTTCCAGTAGTGTATTGGTAGCCAAATAATTCGCAGGGCTTACCAATGAACATGCCGGATATACCATGTGATGCTTTTCTTGAATGCCCTTTATCGAATAATATTCCTGTTTCATCTTGAATGTGTGGACTTGGAAAATATGCAAAATTGTTGTCAAGGCAAAACTGATAAATTCTTAGTATTCTAGTTCCAACTATTGCAACACCGTACACTATCAAGCTAAGTATGCCAGTCAAAAATATAAACCATAACAGTCCACTAAAAAATCCATCCTGCATAAATACAGAGAACAAAAATAACATTATTGGCAAAAATATTATTAGTAATATCAGCGGCCCAAGTAGACCAATTAGCCATCCAAGGCTTTTTTTGTGCTCTTCCATGCCAAAAATCCCTACCTTGAATGCTGTTTTTATAGGAAAATTTGCTTCAAATGCTGAGGTGTTTAAATCGTCGCTGCTCATTGTTTAATTTGAATCATTTTTTTCAGAGTTACTGCTTGCAGATAGTTTTGCAATCATCGCTCGTTTTTCTTCGTCTGTCATGTTTTGAACTGAATTGCCTGGCACAGTTGAGTCATCTGCTTGTTCGATTTTTGGTTTGTTTTGTCTCGCATGTTTCCACTTTGTGAAGTAAGCAATGGATACAGACGCAAGCAAGTAAACTAATGCCAAAATAAACGGCGGCACAAGCAACGAAGTCCTTAGACTGTTGATGATTGATTCGAACCCTGCCCCAAGCTGGTTGTCTGGGTCTTTTGTAAACCCTGCCTGAACTTCACCCAAAATAAAGTAACTTCCAATCGTGACAATTAAAACACTAACTGCGCTGTACACCAGTGTTTTGCCAATTTTTTGTACACCTATTTTTTTGGTGTCGTGTAAATAGATCAGCATAGCTCCAAATATTAGTATCAGCCCCGCAAGAATAAGAGGTAGTAGCATAAACAATTGAAAAAGCGTCGGTAGGCTGTCAATCATGTTAGATGAGTCGTTGCGCCTTGCCTCTTCGACTAGCTGATCGCCGCTAAGGGAAAGATCACCCAGGAAATCCGACTTGTTTAGTTCTTCTAAGTAAGTTTGCTTATCTGCAGACAAATCATAGGGTGGCTTACATGGAATACTGAACGGGTCTAGCTCTTGCATCGACTGGAGTTCTTCGAGCGAGCATTCTCGTAGCGAATTTACCCTATCAAACCCTTTATCTGTAATTTGAGTGATAAACTCTGATTTTTCAGTCTTTAAGTCGATGTTAAATGCTGGTGCAGGTGCTTTCCCGGCCAGCCACTCGTAGGTTCCGTCAATTATTTCTTCTACAATTTGTTGCTTTTTATCTTCTGGAAATACATTCTCCAAAGATTCTTTAACCTCAGGACTTTTAATAGTAAGTCCCGAAGAATCTTGGTTAGGGTTTTTATCTAGTGATGACGACGCAATATCGCTGAGCGGTATCTGGTAAACTCCAGATTCATCAAATGATTGCTTAATTATATCTGGAGACCCGAAAGTGATTACAAACCCCACCATAAACGCAAAACTAAACAGCGCAGATCGCATGCCGTATGCCCCAACCCAGCGACCAATAGCCTTTAGTAATTTCATATAAATAAGTGTATCAGCTATTGTTTAACATTTAGAAATATCAAAAGTCTCTGTCATTGCCAGATGATCAGATCCAAAATCGTCTGTAGACTTAAGCC